>DBFBJF010000117.1:0-5533 GCA_048203265.1 Candidatus Merdiplasma sp. | reverse complement strand
GCGTAATCCCGGGAAAATTACTTCATGGGTGCGCCTTTCTCTTTCCAGAGTTCCGTCCAAACCATGTCCTTTTGCCTGAGAGTTTCTGCAAATTCCCCTTCGGCGCCGGTTTTCCAGATAGCCTGACGGTCTGGTCTCCGGTCTCTCCCTGGTTCTTCCTCCGGACTATTTGGTTGTCAAAGTATACACATTCTGCTTATAATCTACCACATTTTTGTGCGATATGTCAATCGAAAACAGTCAATTTTGTGCCCATCCTTTGGTTAATATAATGGACAATTACATTGACACACCCCTGGTATCCCAGCAGGTCTGTGCGCAGGCACAGGTCATAATTTTCCGGATTTTTCCACTTCTTTCCGGTATGATATTTATAATAATCACTGCGGTAGCGGTTGATGCTGCGGATATGACGGTTCACACCCAGTTCATCCGTCTGAAGAATCTCCTGCTCCCTCTGAAAGCAGGCTTCCGGTGATGCACTCAAGAATACACTGACTGCCCCCGGATTATCCTTCAGCACAAAATCCGCCGCCCGGCCTAAAACCACAAAACTCTCCTTTTTCAGCAAACCTTTCAGTACCTTGGCCTGAAATTCAAACAGCTTGCGGTCCGAAGTCAGGTTTCCGCTCTCCCCTGGTATATCCTCCCCGTTGTAAACCGATTTGGTCACCTTATACAGAATGGTCTTTTTCACGTCCTGGTCCGCCTTGGCAAACAGGCGCTCATTGATCCCGGAATCGTCCGAAGCCAGCCGCAAAAGCTTCCGGTCATACAGATCAATGTGCAACTGTTCGGATAACATTTTTCCAATCACGGTTCCGCCGGAGCCGCAGGTTCTGGTAATGCAGATGGCAAAATACTCCTGTTTCATGATCCCGTTTCCTCCTCACTGTCCCAGATAGGCTTTCTTTACCCGCTCATCCTCAAGAAGTTCTTTGGCGTCCCCGCTGATGGAAATGGTTCCGGTCTCCAGCACATAGGCTCGGTTGGCAATGGAAAGAGCCATCTTTGCGTTCTGCTCATTCAAGAGCACGGTAATACCAGCCTTATGTATCTCCTGAATAATCGCGAATACCTCTTTTACCAGCAAGGGAGAAAGCCCCATCGAGGGCTCATCCATCAGAATAATGCTGGGTTCCCCCATCAGCGCCCGGCCAACCGCCAGCATCTGTTGTTCTCCTCCGGATAGCGTACCAGCCAGCTGCCTGCGCCGTTCCTTCAATCTGGGAAATTTTTCGTAGACACTCCTCATGCTCTCCGACATTTTTCCCTTCTCTTTGTTGGCATAGGCCCCCATCTGCAGATTCTCTTCCACTGTCATCTCCGGAAAAATGTGACGTCCCTCCGGTACATGAGCAATCCCCAGGCGAATCATGTCAGAGGGCTCTGCTTTCAGCAGATCATGCCCCTCATAGGTGATGGAACCGCTCTTCGCCTTTACCAGTCCCGAAATCGTGTGAAGGGTGGTAGTCTTTCCTGCGCCATTGGCTCCGATCAGAGTGACAATCTCTCCCGGATTTACAGTGAAACTGATCCCTTTGATGGCCTCCACTGCGCCGTAGTTCACATACAAGTCCTTAACCTCTAACATAACACCCTCCTACTCGTCTTCCTTCCCCAGATATGCCTCAATCACCTTGGGATTGCTGGCAATCTCCTCCGGTGTTCCGCTGGCAATGGTCACTCCATAATCGATCACCTGAATCCGCTCACAGATTTTCATCACCAGAGACATATCATGCTCAATCAGCAATACGGAAATGCCGAATTCCTCCCGAATGTGGTTGATAATCTCCAAAAGCTGGGCCGTCTCCGTGGGGTTCATCCCTGCCGCCGGTTCATCCAGCAGCAGCTTCATGCCCGTAGCCAGAGCCCTGGCAATCTCCAGACGGCGCTGTTCCCCATAGGGAAGATTCTCCGCGATATAATCCGCCTTATCCTCCAGACGGACAATTTTTAAAAGCTCCAGTGCCTTTTTATCAGTCTCGGCCTCTTCTGCCCAGTAGTGCTCCGTGCGAAAGATGGCCGAGGCCATGGAATATTTCATACTCCTATTCATGGCTACCTTCACATTTTCCAGTACGCTCATCTTTTTAAATAGGCGGATATTCTGGAAAGTACGGGCGATTCCGGCCTCCACCATCTGATAGGTCTTCTTTCCGTTCATCTTTTCCCCGCAGAGATAGAAGGCACCCTCTGTAGGCTGGTAAACCCCTGTCAGCAGGTTGAACACCGTAGTCTTTCCCGCGCCATTGGGGCCGATCAGCCCCACCAGCTCAGACTCTCCAATCTCCATATTGAAATCATCCACGGCTTTCAGTCCGCCAAACTGTATTCCCAAATGGGATGCCCGCAATACGGGAACCGGCTGCTTTACCATTTAGCATGCCCCCTTTCTGACGGTCTGAGTTCTCCGGATTTTATTTCGAAAAGTTTTCAGCGCTCTGGTGAGAGAAAATTCCCAAGTGCCAAACACTCCACCGGGACGGAAAATCATAATCAATACCAGAACGATGGAATATCCCAACATCCGGTAGGTGGCAAAGGCACGCATAGCCTCCGGCAGGGCTGAGAGAAATACCGCGCCAATGACAGATCCGGTCAAGGAGCCGGTTCCTCCAATGATTACCTCCGTAAGAAATTCTGCGGAGTACATGAAGTTGAAGGAGGTTGGGATCATAGCCGTCATATAATGGGCATAGATAGCCCCCGCAATTCCGGCAAAAAAGGCCGATATGGTAAACGTCATCACCTTATAGAAGGTAACATTGACGCCGGAAGCGGCAGCGGCGATGTAATCCTCGCGGATTGCCTTGACTGTGCGCCCGAAGCGGGATCGCACAAACATGAACATAATCGTCACACAGATCACCATCACCCAGAATACCCAGTAAAAATTAGACAATTTCGCAATACCGGACATGGTCCGGCCGCCTCCCGTAATTTTAAAATTGGTGAAAGCCACTCGGATAATCTCCGCAAAGGCTACCGTCACAATGGCCAGATAATCTCCTCTCAGCTTCAGTGTGGGAATCCCCACCACAACACCGGTGACAGCCGCCGCCACGCCGCCTGCCAGCAATGCCAGCAAAAACAGCAGGAAGTCAGGCATAGTGCCTCTCCCAATGGCATTGGTCAGTACGGCGGAGGCGTAAGCCCCCACTGACATAAACCCCGCGTGTCCAAGAGAAAATTCTCCCATCACTCCCACCAGCAGATTCAGGGATGTCACCATGATCACCGTATAGCAGGCAGTGGTAGCAATTCCCTGAAAATATGCCGTCCGTGATCCAAATATATTAGACTCAAACAACACATACAAAAGGGCAAACAGCAGGAGTAATCCGGCCAAATTGATCACATAACTGATTTTTATCTTTTTCGGCATGGTTTTTCTCCTCCCCTCACACCTTTTCTCCCACATTTTTGCCAAGAATTCCCGATGGTTTGATTAAAAGTACCACAATCAGTATGCTGTAAGTAATCGCTTCATACCATCCGGGAGCCAGATACACTTTTACCAAAATCTCGATCAGACCTACGATCAGGCCGCCCAGCATGGCCCCGGGGATAATCCCGATGCCGCCCAGCACCGCTGCAATAAACGCCTTAATTCCCATGATCGATCCCATATCCGTAGTACAGCGGGGATAGGTGGAGCAGTACATCAAGGCCGCCACAGCGGCTAAAGCTGAGCCGATGGCAAAGGTCACCGTAATGATCCGGTCCACGTTGATTCCCACAATCGTGGCCGCTTCCCGGTCCTGAGGCACAGCACGCATGGCTTTTCCCAGCTTCGTCAGCCGGACAAAAAGCGTCAAGGCAACCATAATCACCAGTCCGATGCCCAAGGTCAGCAGATATTTCATCTGAACCTTAGCTCCCAGTATCTCAACCATAGGAAGGCTAAAGATCTGGGTCACTGTCTTTGGATTTCCTCCGAAAAGTACCATAGCCAGATTCTCCAGGAACACACTCATAGCCAGAGCCGTGATCAGCGCCGAAATAGAGCCCGACTTTCTCACCGGTTTATAGGCGATCCTCTCCACCAGGATACCCACCACAGTGCAGACCACAATGGCGGCAATGACCGCCAGCCATGCCGGCATTCCATGGTTCACCATCAGCGGTACGGTATAAAACAGAGTGTACGCACCCACCATGATGAAATCACCATGGGCGAAATTGATCATCCGCAGAATGCCGTACACCATGGTGTACCCCAGGGCGATCAGCGCATAGATCGCCCCCTGGTTCAATCCATTAATTAAACTTTGAACGAATATTGACACGGTTTTCCCTCCCGTCTAGTCTGTGGTCCGTTTTTATCCTTCCGGCTGAAGGGTCTCCAGCCACTTGATCTGACCATTCTCGTAGGTGTTGACAACCACGGGCTTGATAGCATCACCGTTTTCGTCCAGGTAAATGTCACCTGCCACACCGCTGAAATGCATTCCGGTCATTCCCTTTACCAAAGACGCGGTATCGGAACCTCCGCCATTTTCTGCCGCCTGTACCAGCATATACATTGCATCATAGTAAAGGGCAGCGCAGGCATTCAGACTTTCATCACCGTATTTCTCAATATACTTTGATACAAACTCCTGAACAGCGGGAGCAGTATCCTCTGAAGAATAGTGGTTGGTAAAATAGCAGTTGTCGAAATAGCTCTCCAAGCCGGTGGTGTCAGCGCCGTCCCAGCCGTCACCGCCCATGATGGCTCCCTCAAAGCCTGCGTCCCTTACCTGCTGTACCAGAAGAGGTACCGTATCAAGGAAACAGGGATAGAAAACAAAATCAGCACCGGACCCAACCGCCTGAGTCGCCTGAGCTGTGAAATCAGTATCGGTTGTGGTACACTCTCCCACATACAGTACATCAATGCCGAATTCTTCCGCGCTTTCAATAAAAGCATCTTTCAGACCATTGGAATAATCGTCATCCTTTGCATAGATCACTGCCGCAGAAGTAAAGCCCTGCTCATTGGCAAACTGGGCAGCCATCTTGCCCTGATAAGGATCGATAAAGCAGTTACGGAAAATTGTGGGACCCGTCAGAGTCACATCTACATTGGTCGCCCCGGTGGCCAGCAGCAGCATATTGTCCTCGGCAGCCAGTTCAGCCATGGGAAGGGTAACCGTTGAGAAGAAAGATCCTACAATCGCTTCCGGATCCTCTGCCATCAGAGAGTTGTAGGCGTTCACCGCCTGCTTTGCGTCCTTGGCATCATCCGCAACTTTTCCTCCGTTGATCACCTCGATCTTGTATTCAGAATCAGAGGAATTGATCTCCTCCACTGCCATATCGATGGCATTCTGGGCTCCTTCGCCATATACGGCAGAACCTCCGGTCATAGCACATACCGCGCCAACACGGATCACATAGTCCTCTGTCTCTTCCGCAAACGCCAGATTTCCACCGGTCAGGGAAGCTGTCATGGCCACTGCCATCGCTGCGCTTAACATTCTCTTTTTCATAATTCTCCTCCTTTTCTGAAACACAGAACAACTGACTCAGACAACAGAAAAGG
>DBFBJF010000116.1:0-10204 GCA_048203265.1 Candidatus Merdiplasma sp. | reverse complement strand
GCCACCCAGTCCACCTCCTGGGTTTCCTCCATGGCAGCGATTTTTCCAAAATAGTGGCGCCCCATGCCCAATTCATTTCCGGCAGCCACTACGCCGTAGCGGCCGGCTATAAAAGTCATGGAGATCAGCACCTCATCCAGCGGAGTATGGCCGTCATGGCCTCCCTGATTGGTTCCCAGGCCAAAACAGACCACCAGAGGACGGCCCAGCTTTCCGGCCTGTTCCTGAAGATAGCGGACAGCCAGCATACAGTCATCCTCCTGGAAGACAATGGCATCCTCCCGCACCAGAAAATATTCCCGCAGGTATTCCTTGGCCGGCTTTAGCTTTACCACCACAAGCTCTGCCTGGGGAGCCGCGCCGGAGAAGTTTGCCGTTTCATCAGGGGAGCCGGCAGCGATACCTGCCAGGGCGGTGCCGTGGCCATTTTCATCAGTGGCTGGGACAATGGAGAGAGGATCAGCGGAGCGCAGGGCCTCATTGATCTGGTCTTTCGTATACTCTGATCCGTAGAGAAAGCCCTGGGGCAGACTGCCGCTTTGGATGGTCTGATCCCAGATCGCCGCAATCCGGGTGGTGCCGTCCGGGTTGCGGAAGGCTGGATGACGATAGTCAATGCCGGTGTCAATAAAGCCGATCAAAATATTTTTTCCGTCCAGATTTAGAAAGGGCTGATTTTGAATTTCCAGGATTCCGGAGGCGTCCAGGGCTGCCATATCCAAAAGAGTATACAGCTTTGGAATCGTAAAATACCCCTGGGTAGAGATATCTGGAGGATATTCCGACAGAGGGGCATTTAGGATGGCATACTGCCAGTCCACAAGCTGGGGCAGGTATTCCGGGAGTATCACATCCAGACGAAAAGGAATGGTCTCATTGTGATAGATGAGGCTCACATAGTCCTGGGAGAGAATCCGCTCCCGGCTTTCTTCCTCAGAAATTTGCTGCATGTCCAGGGAAGTTTTTGTTTCCATAGTGCTCCATACATGGTGTTTTCGTACCAGTGTATGCCCCAACCGGGGCGGCTATGCCCGAAAGCCAGGACAAAAAATTGAGAAAAGCCATGGAAATATGGACGGCGGAATGATATAATGATAGAGAATAAGCAGATGCAGACAGGTGGAGGTGGAAGATAACATGAGAAGACAGCTCAGTTTAATATTGGCAGTTCTCTGCTGCGTTGGCGCCTGGTGGGCGCGCGGCCAGAAGCCCGTCGGATTTGTCAGTACAACGGTATTTTTGGCAGCCGCGTTGATTTCACTGACGGCTTACTTTAAGGCTGGATGCAAATAAAGATTTTTAGGGGACCCTTGCAAAATAGAAAGGCAGAGTATCACTATTCCAAACCTTAGTGATTTAATACTTGACTTTTGAGGAAGGGGTGCTATACTGTATGAGAAACCGCCGGGTTACGCCTTTTTTTCATTCCGTAGGCCAAAGAAGGGATGAAGAATAAGGCGTTTTTTTTGTAAAGGAGGTGTGAGGCTGTGTTTCGAGAAATGCGAAGAAAAAAGCAGGCGCTTTCCAAAGAAGACTGCGAAGCCATTCTAAGCCGCGGAACTTCCGGTATTCTTGCTCTTGCCGGAGATAACGATTATCCCTACGCTGTTCCGATGAGCTACGTCTATGACGGAGAAAGGCTCTATTTCCATTGTGCCAAAAGCGGATACAAGGTGGATGCCATCAACAGAAACCCGAAGGCATCCTTTTGTGTAATCGATCAGGATCAGATTGTGCCAGAAGAATATACGACCTACTTTCGCAGCGTGATTGTGTTCGGTACTATGCGGATATTGAATGATGATGGAGAAAAACGGGATGCTATTGAAAAGCTTGCATTAAAGTATGCGCCAAATGACACAGAGGGAAATCGCCAAAAAGCCATTGATCGGGAATGGAAACCGCTGTGTATGTTGGAAATGAATATCGATCATATGAGCGGCAAAGAAGCGATTGAGCTGGTAAAAAAGAAGCTTTAGTTTTCATCCCGGAAAGAGGGGGAGAGGATCTGACCGGCGCCTATTGCGGCCGCTTCATCGGCATCGTGGGTGACAAAGAGCACCGTGCGGTTTTCACAGATGCGGCGGGTATAAGCCATCACTTTCGATTTCGTATCCAGATCAAGTCCCGCGAAAGGCTCATCCAGAAATAGGATATCCCAATCCGCCAAAAGGCCGCGCAGTATGGCCACCCGCCGCTTCATACCTCCGGAGAGCTCCTCCACAGGCTGGCTTTCACAGCCGGAAAGCCCCACGGCCGCCATTTGTTTCCGGACCATATCCGGGGTGAGGCGGGGAGAGACAAGGCGGATATTGGAGACGGCGTTTAATCCCCGGCACAGTCGGTCCTCCTGAAAGACTGCGCTGATTTTAAGACTATCCATCCCGGTCACGGTACCCTTCTGAGGATGCTCCAGTCCCATGAGAATTCGAAGCAGGGTGGTCTTTCCGCTTCCGGAGGGAGCCATCAGACAGGTGGTAGAGCCTTGGGGAAGGGTCATGGAAAAATCTTCCAGTACCGGTTTGTCTTTATAGGCCATATACAAATGAGAAATCTGAATTTCTTTCATTGTTCACATCCTTTCCAGCAGGTTGGCACCCTTTTTTAAAAGGGCAAGTACCAGCTTTTCAAATGCCAGGCTTACCAGGACAATGACCAGGGTCCAGGCGAATAAATCAGGTGTGTCCAGATAGACCTTCGCCTGTTGGAGCCGCTCACCGATGGAACCGTCAGGGATACCGATCACCTCCGCCGCAATTCCGGATTTCCAGCACAGCCCCAGGCAGACCTGGCAGGCCGCCTGAAAAAAGGGATAAATCTGGGGAAGATAAATGTAACGTACCCTCCGGGACAGGGGAATGGAAAAAACATGGGCCATCTCTGTCATGGCGGGATCCAGGGAGCCAATTCCCTCCAGCACGTTGGTATAGATCACAGGGAGAACCATGAGAAAGGAAATCAGCACAGACAGATTGCGGGAGGAAAACCAGATCAGAGCCAGGATGATAAAGGAGGCCACCGGAACGGACTTGACCGCCAGCATAAAGGGGGCCAGAAACTGGGCGGCCACGGAGAATCTGGAGGAGAGCCAGGCAAGGCCTGTCCCCAGGAGAATTGCCAGGAAAAATCCTGACGCAATCCGTCCCAGGGAAAACAAGACAGAACCATAAAAATCCCCAGTCATAAGCAGCTGCCCCAGCCGGAGCAGAACCTGCAGCGGGGAGACCAGGAGAATTTCCTGGTCCAGGGCCATGCTTCCCAGCTGCCATAGAAGCAGCCAAAAAAGAACGGCCCACAGACGAATGCTTCGTGTCTTTTTCATCTTTTTCCTCATCTGATATAGTAAAAATCATCTCCGGGCAGCGCTTCCCCGATGGACTGGGGATTCTGTTCCAGAAGCACGGACAGATAACCGGAGAGCTTTTCTTTCATTTCCTCGCCCTCAATGAAGGTAATATTGCAGGCAGGAAGCGCTTTTTCCGCCACCTCCGCGGTGACAATATCATAATTGCCCACCAGTTGGGCGGCCTCCTGGGTGTTGGCGTTTACAAAATCCACGGAAGTCTTGTAGTAATCCAGAAAATCGGATACAGCCTGGGGATTCTCCTCCACAAAGTCTGTTCTGGCCACCATAACGCCGGTAATCAGCGCGGAAGGCTGGCTGCTGTCAGCCTGAAGCTTGTCCCACTCCTCGGTTAAATCCAGGGCCACCCGGATGGAATCACTTTTCGTCTGGGCGGTGGTGACAAAGGGCTGGGGCAGCATGGCGATGGCGTCCTCATCTGCCAACAGGGCGGAGAGGCATTCGGTATGTTCGCTTTTCCACTCGATCGTAACATCGTTTTCCGGATCGATGCCGTTTTCGGAAAGAATATAGTTCAGAGCATACTCCGGGGTGGAACCTTTCCCGCTGGCGTAGATTGTCTTTCCCTTTAGATCTGCCACGGAGGAGACGGTGTCGCCGCTCTCCACAATGTAGAGCACTCCCAGAGTGTTGATGGCCAGTACCTCCACTTGTCCATCCGTATTGTTGTACAGTACACTGGCCAGATTGGCGGGGATGGCCGCGATGTCCGCATTTCCCTGGACAAGCTGGGGAGTTACCTCATCCGCGGAGGCGGCGATGGTAAACTGATAGTCGTAATCAGAAATCTGGCCGGTGTCCGCTTGGTCCATGAGCTGTACCATTCCCATGGCAGTGGGCCCCTTTAATGCCATTACTTTGACAGCCGGTGCCTCTTCCTGGGCGAAAGCGGCCTGGGCCGCACCCAGGGTCAGAAGGGCTGCCAGCACTCCAAAAAATTTTGTTTTTCCTGCATGTTTCATGTTCATTTCTCCTTTCGTTTTAGGCGTACCTTAGTGTCAGGACGGAGCTGTCACAATCGCTTTCCCAACGGTTCTCTGATAGCCGGATATCCGAAGGGGCAGAAAGCCGTTGGGATTGTTTGCGGCAGTTCCTGCTACATTATAATACAGAATGGAGAAGAAGGCAAAGAATTTGTTCCTTCTCCATGTGATCCGTTTTGCCCGCCTGCAGCGCTACAGACAGACTGTGGTTTCACAGCACCGGTAGTCTGTGTCGATGTTGTGGGCAATCAGCCGTACCTTCAGTTTCCTTGATCCGCACAGGCTCTGGGGAGACTGGCCGCAGGGGCATAAATCTTCCGGCAGAACAAATTGAATGCATTTTACCAGCACATCCCGGCAGCCGGAGCAGTGATGGGCGGGGATCGTGATGGTCTTCATGCCGCGCTGCTGTTCTTTTCCTTTGTCGCTGGTTTCCGTCAGAATAATTCCAAGAGCCACCCGCTTGCCGGGACACACGTTTTTTACAGTCACATTCAGCTGAATGATCCGTCCCTGGGATTCCAGATACACGTTTCCCAGATCAGCCAGAACGGAATCCTGGCAGGAGCCGATCTCCAGCTCCACGGGAGCGGGACAGGGCTCCGGATTCACCACAATGCCGCACTGGACGGTGACCACGGGATCGGGGAAGATCACCGTATTTCCCTGGGCGTCGCTGTAAGTGACAGACTGATTCACCGGCTTGGTGCCTGCAGTCTGCCCCACATGCTGAATGTGAAATTCCAGAGTGGCACCCTCATCCTCCTTGGTTCCCAGCTGCGGGATTTTCCAGCGGATACCGGCTGCGTTTACCAGGGAGGCAGTTCCTTTCGTGGGTGGAAAGACATTGGTGATAAGAAAGTCAGAGGTGACCAGCTCATCAATGACAATATCGGTGGCCCCTGGTTTGGAGATGTTGGCAGCCAGATCTGCAAATAACTGTTCCAACTCTGTCTCATCCGGGGTGACAGCCACATGGGAGGCGTCCGGATCCGTGGCCCACTGGTTGAGACTTTCCACATCAATGCCGTCCGCGCCGATGAGACCGATGCAGTAAATGACAATTCCCATATCCCGGGCCGTGGCCGCTGCCGGAGCAGGAGGACCGCCCGCTGTGGTTTTTCCATCGGTAAACAGAACCAGGATTTTTTCATTGGAGGATGCAGGATCAAACATCTGCGCCGCCACGGTGAACGCCTCCGCATGGTTGGTGGCCCCCTGGGCGAACAGCCCGTCAACGGCGGCGTGCAGTTCCTTTACAGAGGTGGTAAAGGGCTGGCTGATCAGAGCGCTGTCGGAGAAGCTGACGATGCCGATGCGGCTTCCAGAGCCGATCTGCCCGTCCTGAGCACTGTCCGTGGACCGGTCCAGAATATCGATGAAGGTATTGGCGCCGGCCTGCAGGTTAGCCAGAGGCGTGCCCCTCATGCTCCCCGACCGGTCCAGGACCAGAATGATGTCAGCAGGATGATCGGTGATATCGGGAGCGGCGCTGATAGCCAGCGTCACCTTCAGCGTGCCCTCACAGTCGATGCGTTCCGCGCTGATTTGTTTGTTGGAATTGGTGATTCCCATGAAATTGCTCCTTTTTTGATACATTTTCTAACTTATAGTATGCATCCCGGCCAAAAGGGATGTATGGGGGAGGAAAATCCTGGGATGGACTATGGAGAAAACCGGAGGAGAAATGAGAGAAGGGGGAGAAATGGGGGTTGCGTTGGAACAGTATTCGTAATAATATTAGGGAAACGCTGATTAAAGCGTTTCCTTAGTCCAAATAAACAAAAGGAGTATACGGTTATGGGATTTTCATTGGACATCAGTGTTTCAGTATTAACAGTATTTTTGCAGGGTCTCCTCAGCTTTTTCTCGCCCTGCGTGCTTCCCCTGATCCCCATCTATATCGGTTACCTTTCCGGGGGAACGGGAAAGAGGGGAGAGGACGGTAAAATTCATTATCAAAGGAAAAAGGTGATGCTTCACACCTTCTGCTTTGTGGTTGGAGTCAGCTTTGCTTTTTTCCTTCTGGGATTGGGCTTTTCTGCCATCGGCACTTTTTTTCGGGATCATCAGCTGTTGTTTGCCAGGATCGGTGGTATTCTGGTGATTCTGTTTGGCGTGTACCAGCTTGGTGTGTTTGGAAGCAGCCGCCTGTTGGGAAAGGAGAGAAGGCTGCCTCTGAAGCTGGATCTGCTGGCCATGTCGCCCCTCACCGCGCTGGTGATGGGATTTGTGTTCAGCTTTGCCTGGACACCCTGCGTGGGCCCTGCCCTGGCCAGCGTTCTGCTCATGGCGGCTTCCGCATCCACTCAGGCAGAGGGAATGGTGCTGATCGGCGTCTACACCCTGGGATTTGTGATCCCCTTTCTGGCGGTAGGGCTGTTTACCACCACCCTGCTGGAATTTTTCAAAAACCACATGAAGGTGGTGCAGTACACAGTGAAGGTGGGCGGAGCGCTCATGGTGATTATGGGTATTCTGATGATCACCGGCGGAATGAATGCGGTGAGCGGGTATCTGTCCAGCATCTCCCCGGGAGGAAATTCCGGGGGAGCATCGGTCACTTTGGCTGAAACCGAGACAGAAGCTGATACGGAAGAGATGACTGCGTCAGAAACGGAAGTGCTGTCCGAAAGGGGAACAGAGGCAGTTTCAGAGCCGGAAACGGAGATGGGGCTGGAAGACGAAACCGAGACGGAGACAGAAACCGAGACGGAGACAGAAACCGAGACAGAGACGGAAACTGAGACGGAGGCGAAAATCCCTGCCGTTGACTTTACGCTGAAAGATCAATATGGGAATACCCACACCCTGTCTGACTATAAGGGAAAAACGGTATTTTTAAATTTCTGGGCCACCTGGTGTCCGCCCTGCAAGGCAGAGATGCCGGATATTCAGAAGATTTATGAAACCTATGACCAGGAGGGAGAGGATGCCCTGGTGGTGCTGGGGATTGCGGCACCTCTGATGGGACAGGAGACCACGGAGGAGGGGATTGCCCAATTTCTGGAGGAGAATGGCTATACTTATCCTGTTGTGATGGATACGACGGGAGAGATTTTCAACGCTTATGGAATTACTGCTTTTCCTACCACATTTATGATTGACAGGGATGGAAATGTCTTCGGATATGCCACCGGTCAGCTGACAGAGGAGATTATGATCAGTATTATTCAACAAACAATGGAAGGAAAACGTAGATAATTTTGAAGAAATGTGCTAAAATAAAGTTCGTGGAATTAATTACGATAAAATCATTGGATGTAATCTGAACTTGCGTGGTCTGCGCAACGTGTCTGTTTTCTGAGTGCGGTATCCCGGATTTCCCTGTTAAAAAACGGATCGGATACTGGCTCAGATTCAACATTATTGATTCCCAGTTGTCTAAAATGTACGGCATAAGCTGCCTTGGGCGGCACAAATTTTTATTTGAAAAGGAGGAAACAGGATGAAAGGTAGCGGTATCTATACAAAAGTCAGTGAAATCAAAGATGCGCTGGGTTTAACAGAGCAGGATGCGCAGCGGATGGAAGAGGTGATCCGGAAATACCCCATGTCGGTGACAGATTATTATCTGTCTTTGATTGATCCCTCTGACCCCAAAGACCCGATTAGAAAAATGTGCATCCCCTCCCTGGAGGAATCCAGCGAATCGGGAGTGTTTGACACCAGCGGAGAAGCGGATAATACAGTTGCCCTGGGGCTTCAGCACAAATATCCGGCCACTGCGCTGATACTTTCCACCAATCAGTGCGCAATGTACTGCAGACACTGTTTCCGCAAGCGGATGGTGGGTGTGACCGAGGAGGAAGTATCCAAGAATTTCCTGTTCACTGTGGATTACATCGGAAAGCATAAGGAAATCTCCAATGTGCTGATCTCCGGCGGAGATTCCCTGATGATGTCTGATCATATGATTGAGCAGTATCTCCAGGCTTTTACCCAGATGGAACATTTGGATCTGATCCGATTTGGTTCCAGAATCCCGGTGGTGTGGCCGGACCGGGTTATCCGGGATCAGCATCTCCAGGATATTTTCAAGCAGTACGCAGACAAAAAACAGATTTATCTGGTGACCCAGTTCAATCATCCCAGAGAGCTGACTGACAAGGCAAAGGAATGCCTTAGCATCTTCCGGAAGATGGGAATCATCCTTAGAAACCAGACAGTGCTGCTCAAAGGGGTGAACGATGATCCCCAGGTTCTGGGCACTCTGCTAAAGGAGTTGACGGCAGCCGGCATTCTTCCCTACTATGTGTTCCAGTGCCGACCAGTAAAAGGGGTGAAGGATCAGTTCCAGGTTCCCCTGGAGAGAGGTTTGGAAATTGTGGAGGGAGCAAAGCGGATGCAGAACGGCCAGGGCAAGGGCTTCCGCTACTGTATGTCCCTTCCGAGAGGAAAGGTGGAGATACTTGGAAAGATATCTCCGGATGGGATGCTGTTTAAATTCCATCAGGTCAAGAACCCGGCGGACAACGGCCGGATTTTCACAGAGAAGCTGGAAAAAGGCCAGTGCTGGCTGGAACTTGGGGAGGACTAGAGAGAGACCCTGCCCCGTCCTTCCTGGGCCAGGATAAAAAGACGGTTGCGGCAGTCAGAGCTCCACTCACAGAGTGGCAGATCCGGACTGCCGGACTGCCTAGTATGAGAAAAAATCTTTGTGGCAAATACTTTCATATCCAGATACCGTTCCAGGACACCGATACAGCAGCTGCCATAGCATTCTGACCGAACCGGTGAGCGGTAAAATTCCGTCAACGATCATACACTTCTTTCCTACATTTTTCAGATACATCCCAACAGGTAAAAACCGTGGCAGAAACAAAAAACAGTTTCCCACCTGCTGCATAGAATGAATATAGAGGTGAGGAGGTGAGGACGCTATGAATCATGTATGCAGGGCGATACACGCCGATGAGATGCACAGGCGGGGAATCAGGGGGCGGGGCGTCACAGCCGCAATCATGGATTCCGGAATCTGCAGTCATCCCGATTATGTGGACCGGGTGGTCTGTTTCCAGGATTTTGTGGGAAACCGAACCTCCCCCTATGATGACGCTTCCCACGGGAGCCATGTGACTGGAATCCTGGGAGGAAACGGATCCATGTCGGGAGGAAAATACTGCGGCGTGGCACCGGAGTGTGACCTGATCCATCTGAAGGTTTTGGATGGAAACGGGGTGGGAAAGATGGAGGATGCCATCAAAGCTATGGACTGGGTGATTCGAAACCGGCAGAAGTTTCACATCCGAGTTTTGAATATTTCTGTGGGAGCTCCGGGAAATGATTCCCAGGAAGAGGCAAAACTGCTGCTGCAATGGGTGGAGAAGGTGTGGGATGCGGGGATTGTTGTTGTGGTGGCCGCAGGAAACATGGGACCATCCAGGGGCAGCATTACGGTGCCCGGTACCTGTCCAAAGGTGATTACAGTGGGCTTCTATGATGATGGGGGAAAGGGGAGGGGTAACCGGTATTTCTCCGGCAGAGGCCCCACGGCGGAGTGTGTCTGCAAACCGGAGATCACCGCTCCGGGACTTCGCGTTACCTCCTGCAGCAATCTGCGTCCCCCGTCCCGGCCTTACTGTGTGAAAAGCGGAACTTCCATGGCGACCCCGGTGGTGTCTGGAGCTGTCTGCCTACTGCTTTCCCAGGAACCGTGGCTTACCAATGTGGAAGTAAAAATGCGCCTGCGGGAATCGGCGGAGGATCTGGGCCTTTCCAGGGAGAGACAGGGATGGGGAAGGATTAACCTGCCGAGGCTTCTGAAATTCATCTAGCCAAAGACTTTCATCGATGCTATAATAAACCCCGAAGAAAAGTAAGAAACTACCAGAAAAAGAAAATCCAGAAGATGAGG
>DBFBJF010000115.1:0-15093 GCA_048203265.1 Candidatus Merdiplasma sp. | reverse complement strand
GTCCCTCCTCCAAATGGAGACGGACAATCTTCTTTTTAAACTCTGGTGTGTAATTCTGTGGCATGATAAGAACCTCTTTTCTTCTTGGTTTTAGTATATCTTATTAGCCACTTCCGTTACAACTTTATTATAGCACTTCAGCATATTTCCCGCAAACTTGCCTCTTCATTTTCGTAGAGGTCTTTGATATACTTGATTTGAGCCATTCGTAACACCTTTCTGCTACCCCCTTATGGTTATCCCACCTAAAGGGTAGCGTTTATTTCAGGTGCTGACAATGGCTCTTTTTATTTGCCATTGGGGTGCTCACTTTTTGAGTACCATTTGCTACATTTTCATTTTACCGAAAACATTTCAACTAGGTTTCTTCTTATTTATGATAGCATATATCTCTTTGCAAGAACAATCTAATTAGTATGAAATTTCTATATGTGATTTATTCCCATAAATATTAAATAGCTACTTGTAAAAATAGATTCAATGAGCAGCTATTTTGTGTTCGATAGAAAAAACATCGGATAAATCACCCTTGACAAATCTTTTCCCATAAAGTCCCAGAAGTAAACTTTTCTTGTGAAATCCGGTCAGAAAATAGTATAATATACCCAAAATGCCAGGGTCAAGAAACCTGTTTCCACGCCATGCCTGTATGGCCGCGGAGAGTTTTTTGACCCTGGCAGCATTCCACTTTTTCAGGAGGATATTCATGCAGCAGACAGAAATCATCCGGGACGAGTCCCTGCGGGAGCTGATCTCCCACAGCACCAACCGGTTTCCTTTCCGGTATTATTATGAGGACATGAAACAATTTCAGCATAATACCGCCGCCCTCCATTGGCACACGGAATTTGAATTTGTCACGGTAAAAAAGGGGCTGGTTTACTTTGAAATCGGCGAGGAGCGCATTCCTGTATCCGCCGGAGAGGGGATCTTCATCAATTCCCGGATTCTCCACGGCCTGTTTGCCCCCGGGGAGGGCATTATCCCCAATATTTTGTTTGCCCCGGAGCTGATTGCAGGGGAGGAAAGTTCTCTCTATGAAACCTATGTCTCCTGCTTCCTGACCTCCGGCATCTCCCACCTGAAGCTGTCCGGGGACGTCTCCTGGCAGAAGCGGATCCTGGATCTGCTGGATACCGTTTATCACACCGCCCGGGAGGGAGCCGCCGCCTATGAGCTGGAGATCCACATCCTGATCTGCCGTCTGTGGCAGATCCTCTACGCCCACCGGGAGGATATGGCCAGGCGGCCTCTGGACGGCCTGTCCATCCGAACCCGGGGCAGGCTGCAGACCATGCTCCGGTATATTGAGCAGCACTATCCCGAAAAAATATCCCTGTCAGACATCGCCGATTCCGCCAGTATCAGCAGAAGCGAGGCCATCCGCTGCTTTCAGGCGGGAATGCATATCTCCCCCATGGCCTGCGTCAACGACTACCGTCTCTCCCGGGCCAAAGAACTGCTTCTGTGCACCAATGACTCCGTCACCGAGATCGCGCTGTCCGTGGGATTGGAAAACTGCAGCTACTTTGACCGGCTGTTTCTGCGCAAATATGGCACTTCCCCCAGGGCGATGCGCCGCAGCGCATCAAATCCGCGCTGTAAATCCGGAGAGCACTGACTAACGTACCTTCTTATCCGTGGCTTCATCCGCCCTTCCGGTGCGGTAAAATTTCACCGTAAATACAGTTCCCCGGCCTTCGCAGCTTTCCACATCAATGATACCGTTCTGCATCATCACAATCTGCCGGGCCAGCGCCAGACCAATCCCCGCGCTGTCCCGGCCGGAGCCCTCCGCCTTATAAAAACGCTCAAAAATGTGGGGAAGATCCCTACTGGAAATTCCTTCCCCATTGTCGCTGATGCGAATATTCGTGGAAAAATTGTTTTGGGAGACGGCAAGCTCCACCCGCCCTCCCCCCGGCGTATGCTCAATGCAGTTCTTTATGATATTGGAGAGGGCCTCCCCGGTCCAGTGAATATCGCAGACCAGATCCGGCTGGTCCGCATCCTCCAACGTATCCTCTTTTTTCCCGTCCGTCACCAGCTCCACGCCCTTCAGCTCCGCCAGAATTTCCAACGGCTGCCTAGCCCGCTCCACCAGCTCCAGGGGGCTGATCCGCTCTCTCTTTAGGGTGAGCACCCTGGCCTCCAGCCTGGAGAGGGTCAGCAGCGTCTGAAGCAGCCAGGTGATCCGGCCTGCCTGGGAGTCAATCTTTCCCGCAAACTGCATCCGCCGCTCCGGCGTCACCTCCGGTTCCTTCAGCAGATCCGTCATAATGGTGATGGCCGTCAGCGGCGTTTTGATCTGGTGCGAAATATTGGAGAGCATATCCGCCAGGTACCTCTGTTCCCGATCCGCCAGATCGGATCGTTCGCTGAGCTGGATCACCAGCTTGTAGATTTCGCTCTCCAGGATTCCCAGATTTCCCGCTCTGCTTTTTTCCATCCGGGGAAGCATCGGCTGATCCTGAAGCCTGGTCAGATAGCCGATCAGCTCCTCCAGCTCCCGCTCCCGCTTCCAGGCAGCCGCCCCCCACAGAACCAGCTCCCCCAGTATCCCTGCGGCCAAAACCACCCGGGCAGCCAGAACATTTCCCAGCAGAAAGCCCCCCGCCAGGGCCGCTCCCGCCCATACTCCAGCCAACAGCAATGTCTGCCACCGTCTCATATGCTCACCTCTCCATGCGGTAACCGATGCCCCGCACCGTCTTAATCAGCTGGTTTTCCTCCCCGTCCCCCAGCTTATTCCGAAGACGGCGGATGTAAACGCTGAGGGTATTGTCATTGACAAAATCCCCGGCCCCATCCCAGATGCTGTCCAGGATCTGCTGCCTGGTCAGATTCTGCCCCCGGTTGTTCAAAAACACCAGCAGCAGCCGGTATTCCATGGCAGTGAGCGCCACCTCCCTGCCCCCGGCATACACCTTTCCCGTCTTCACATTCACCTGGCACGCTCCCACCGTCACCGTATCCCGGCCCGCAGCCCCCTCCGCGGTGCGCCGCAGTATGGCCCGCATCCTGGCCAGGAGTTCCCGCACCCGGAAGGGCTTGGCGATATAATCATCTGCCCCCTGCTCCAGGGCCATCACGGTATTCACTTCGTCGTCGCAGGCGGTGAGAAACAGAATGGGCATCCGGCTTTTCTCCCGGATGGCCCGGCACACCTGGTACCCGCTGCCGTCCGGCAGCATCAGGTCCAGAAGGCAGATGTCAGGCCGCTGCCCATCCGCTCCGCCGTCCAGCTGCTTCAGAGCGTCTTTCACCGTGCCCGCCCACGCCACCTCATATCCCTCCTGCTCCAGGGAAAATTTCAGTCCCTCAGCAATCACCTGGTCATCCTCCACCATCAGTACCCGCATCGCCCGCTCCCCATTTCCATCTTGATGTCCCGCTGTCTGCAGCGGCATATTTCGGGACGCGCCGCTCTCACCGGCGCGTCCCTCGCTCTGACTCCATCTTACATGCTCCTGCGGATGTTATCAAGGAGATTCTCTTCCTTCAGCCGGGAAAAGCAGTATTCCGACAACAGCATCACCGACGCGGCGGCCGCGGCCACCGCCAGGAACATCATTTCCCAGGGGATCTCCAGGGCAATTCTTCCGAATATCAGGGTCAGCCCCAGCCACATAAGGCCCAAAAGGGGTGCTGTTATCAGAAGCCCCAGCACCAGACTCCTTCCCAGAATCCGGAGATTCTCGATCCGCAGCATCCTGCGGATCTGTCTTCCCGTCATGCCGATGGAGCGCAGCACCGCGAAATCCCCCCGCCGCTCCTCCATTCTGCCCCGGATGGAATGAAACAGGTTGAGCAGGCAGATCACTGAGGCGAGAGCCACAAAGCCCGATGCCAGGATCCGGATCACCGCGATGATGGATGCCGCAAAATCCCTGGCGTAGGCTAAAGATCCTATCATGGTATCCTCTGTCTCATCGCACATCCGACCAAGCCGCTCCAGCAATTCGGTATCCTGGCTGTCCCAGTGGAAAAGAGTCATGGGGCTTAAGCGGGCCGGGGCATCAGAGCCAAACCGCTCCTCCATCTGGTCCGCCGTCTTCTCCCCCACAATGATCCACAGAAATTGTCCCCGGAAAGTCACATACTCCTCCAGCTCATCACCCGTCACAAACCCGGCCACCGTGACCGCCATCTGACTCTCTCCATCCTCCGGAGAATAGAGGTTCACATGAAGCTGCTCTCCCACCTGCTTGTCCGTCATCCGTTTCAGCTGGCTGTAGTAGTAACGGCTGGAACTTTTCCCCCAAACGCTGATGTTTTCCGTGGAAAGCTCCCCCTGCTGCACCACCAGGGCCGCCGGAATCTCCCCCGAGGTCAGCAGGGCCTCATCTGCCCCCACAATCTGCGCCATCTGCTTCATGGTCTCGTCATCCACCGCCAGAATACCCACCGGGCAGCTTCGCGTAATCAGATCCTGACGTTCCTCCGGTGTCATCTCCCATCCATAATACTGCTCATAGATTTTTAAGGTTTCCTCCCAGTACTCCCGGCTCATCTCCTCCCCCGGAATGTCCGCCGACAGGCTGCCGCCCCTCCACTCCACCATATTGGAAGCAGAACCGCTCTTTTCCAGCTCCTGCCTGGCCGCCTCATACACAGTGCTCCCCTGGTCTCCCATGTGGCCGAGGCTGTAATTCCACCGGTCCAGATTGGGCTCCATATCGTAGGATTCCCCGATGCGCACTGTCACCAGCCGCCGGATGGACTCCGCCCCGAAGGAGGTCACCGTCAGCACCACCAGAAAAGAGACCGCAGCCAGCACAATGGCCCTGGCCTTTTTTCTCTGCCCCCGCAGCATTCGGCGGGCCAACAGAGACTCTGCTCCAAATCGGTTCATCCTTCCCAAATTAGTTTTGTGGGCCTTTCCCCCTTTGCCCTCATTGCCCCGAATCGCCTCCACAGGGCCGATTTTTCCGATCTTCCTGGCCGGCAGGAATGCAGAGAGCAGCACTGTAAGTCCGCTGATGAGCACCACCGCGGCCAGATCCTTAAAGGAAACCTGAAGGGATACGGGAACCTGATCCGCAAACAGCTCCATGCCAAGAAACTGCCCCAGAAAGGGCTTCAGGACCTGCATGGCCAGCCACACGGCGCCCATTCCCAGCAGAACGCCCCACACCAGAGCCGGAAACAGCAGCACAAACGCCTCATAGTAAACACTGCTGCGCTTCTGCCTGCCGGTGGCGCCCACGGAGGAGAGCATTCCCAGATACATGCTCCGCTCCCGGTAGGAAATTTGAAATACATTGTAGATCAATACCACAGAGACCACCATAATCAGCGCCACAAAAAATGTCATCAGAAATCGGATGATGAGATTGACCGTGGTGTCCGTGGAATCCCCGGTAAATACCAGCACATACTGATTAAAGCTGATCTCTTTGCCGTCCGCGATTTCCCGGAGCTGCTCAGCGTACTGGTCCGGAGCCCGGTCCAAATTCAGCATCATGGACAGGTTAAAGGAGGAAAGCGCGCCGATTTCACTGTCCTCCAGCAGGGTCAGACCCATATAGGAACCGCCGGACACATCCTCAAAGGCGGGAGCCGCCATAATCCCCGTCACCACGTACTCCCGGCTTTCCCCGGTATATTCCCGGTTTTCCCGAAAGCTGTCGTTCTCCCCGAAATAGGGAAAATTCTGGGGCACATCCACCGTCTCCCCCGCCTTCACCTCCAGCTGGTAAAAAGGAAATACGGTATTCTCCCCCTCCTCCCCGGTGCCGGTGATGGTTCTGTGGAAAAATTTTGCGTACACCGTATCTCCCACCTGCACTTTGCCGCCGTCATCCAGGATACTCTGGCTGAGTACAATTTCCCCCGGACTGTCGGGCAGGTGCCCCTGGATCAGCTCAATATTCATCCAGTCAAAGCAGGGCCGCGTGTATTCCTTCACCGTAAGGTAGGGCTTCTCTTCGTTGGCGGAGGTCTCCAGGAGGGTAGTCCCCAGATCCGCCGACACCGCCGTCTCCTCCACATAGTCCAGCGCCTCCACCTGCCGGAGCTCCTCCTGCGTCACATCGTACATGCTCACATGCCACTTTCCGTCCCTCCTGCTGCCCACCTGCTGGAGAAAGGAAATAGCTGTGCTCTTCCCCACAAACACGCAGGTCATCAAAAGCACCATAAAGGTAATCCCCACCAGGGTGATCACGGTGCGCTTTTTATTTTTCTTCATATATTGTCTGGTCACATAGTGAACCACATTTCTGCCTCGAATCATGTTCTCCTCCTGCTCTCCCATTCTCCGGGAAAGCCCCGCCGCCGGGCTTTCCCCTTATGCATCCTGCTTAGCCGCCAGGGAAGCGCGGATTTCGTCACCGCTTCCCTGGCTTCCCGACATACGAATCCGCTCATCTCTGGTAATCTTTCCATCCTCCATCCACAGCATCCGATCCGCCTGCAGGGCAATGCGCTCGTCATGGGTGATCAAAAGCAA
The DNA here is from genome assembly GCA_048203265.1 of Candidatus Merdiplasma sp. Lineage (GTDB taxonomy): Bacteria > Bacillota > Clostridia > Lachnospirales > Lachnospiraceae > Merdiplasma. The sequence goes on along the minus strand of DBFBJF010000115.1, from coordinate 8,639 downwards.
CGTCTGCTTCAGCTCCCGGTTGGATTCCTTTAACAGCCGGATGATCTCCTCCCCGTTCTTCCGGTCCAGATTTCCCGTGGGCTCATCCGCCAGCACGATGGCCGGCCGGCCAAACAGGGCCCTGGCAATAGATACCCGCTGCTGCTGTCCGCCGGAGAGCTGGCTTGGCAAGTGATCTCTGCGATCCGACAGTTTCATGTACTCCACCATCCGCTCCAGCCGCTCCATATCCGGTTTTCTGCCGTCCAGCAGGTGGGGCAGCATAATATTCTCATCCACATTCAGCACCGGCAGCAGATTATAAAACTGATAGACCAGCCCGATCTGCCTGCGCCGGAAAATAGCCAGCTTATCCTCCTTGAGCCCGTGAATATCCGTACCGCCAATGTATACCTTCCCTGACGTGGGCCGGTCCACGCCGCCCAAAATATGCAGAAGGGTGGACTTCCCACTGCCCGAGGGGCCCACAATGGCCACAAACTCTCCCCGCTCCACCTGAAAGCTGACTCCATCCAGGGCCATCACCCGGTTGTCGCCGCTGCCGTACTGCTTCGTCAATCCCTCACATCTCAACAATTCCATTCCATCCGTTCCTCCCTTCGTTTCTGTCTCCAGTATAATTCATCCAGGTGACTCCCGGGTGAATTTTATGGTGACATTTTTGTCACCTTGTCGTTCCTATTCACAGCCGTTTCAGAATTGACAGCAGATGCGTCATGCTTGCACGTAAGCATATGTTGTCAATTCTGAAACCAGACTGTGAAGCAGTCACCCCGCCCACATAAGCAGTCTTAGGGAAACGCTGATAAAAGCGTTTCCCGGGACTGAAGCCTCAAAGAGGCGACGAGTGCGCATGGGGGCGGGGCGGCTGTGAATAGTACCACCTTTTTCCCGCATTCCCCCTTCTCTCTGGTATAATTTAAATCGGTCGGGGGCGTGCCATACAGCCATGTCCGCCGCAAAATATTTAAATTCATGCAACAGTTCCCCGTTTTTTTCACACTATATAGATAGAACCGCAGCTTTGCGGTGATGAGCGCTCAATGCCTGGCTTCTATTTATTATGGAAAACAGGCAGTGATTTGAGGGAGGAAACGATATGGAATACAACACAGATCTGGTAAACCTGGCAAAATCCGGGGACACCCACGCTTTTGCCCGGCTTTACGAAACCATTTATCTGGACCTGTACCGGTTTGCCCTATATACCCTAAAAAACAGCTACGATGCGGAGGATGTGGTCAGCGATACCGTCACGGACGCGTTCCGCCAGATCGCTTCCCTCCGGGATCCAAACGCTTTCCAGGCCTGGATATTCCGGATTTTGACCAACAAATGCAAAGCCAAGCTGAAATCTTATCTGGACAAAACCCAGGAGCTGCCCCAGGAGCTCTCCTGCCCCATGCCTGACCTGAACGAAAAAACCGATGTACAGAAAGCCTTTTTTGCTCTGGACGCCCAGGAGAGATTGATCTTATCCCTCAACCTCTTTGCGGGCTATTCCAGCCGGGAGATCGGCCTGATCCTGGGGATCAATGACAACACAGTCCGCTCCCGCCAAAGCCGGGCCCTGAAAAAAATGCAGGAACGGCTGGAGGGTTACGTCTGAGAAAACACGGATGAGAAAACTGTTTTTGTCCGGTCTCTGGCCGGCAGCATTTTTCACAGGCCCACCCTTTATATCTGCTTATTCATGATCAGAGAGGAGATTATATATGAACGAAAAAGATCTTCTAGAACAGCTGAAGGATTCCGCCAAACAGATCACCCCTCCGGAATCCCTTCATCCAAGCCGCATAGAAACCCTGTTGCAAAACCAGCAGGCCTCCGAAAACAATGATACCCCAAGGGATACTGCCCCGGATTCGCATCAGGATTTTACCCGAGATTCGAAACAGACTTCCGAAACCGCATCCCCCGCTCCCTCCGGAGACTCCCGGAACCCCCGGCGCCGCATTTCCATCTACCGCCTGGGAGGGCTGGCCGCCGCCTTTGTCGTGGCCATTCTGGGCGCCTGGCAGGCCGGCAGGCTGAGTGTCCTGGATTCGACTTCTCCGGCCCCCTCCGTCCAGGTACAGTCCGCCGCTCCTGAGGATGGAGAAAACGGCGGCAGCCCGCAGCTCCAAGTGCTGGAGGAAGAATCTTCCGCCGCTGCCGAGGCTCCGGATACCACATCCGGGACTGTGGAAGCTGATACTGCCGAGGCTTCGGACAGCGCCGAGAGCGCCCCGAATACTGTGATGGTGGATCAGGCGGAACCGGAGGTTTCCGATGATCTTCAGGACACCGCTGACTCCAGGCAGACTTCCACGGAAGCCCCTCTGACAGAGGCCCTTGATCCGGCAGACAGCTATGAAGCCATCTATGACGCTCTCTATGATACCTTCGGCAGCAGCGGGAACCTGGGCATTGCCGCCTACGGTGCCCGGGAAGACATAGCCACGACCGATGTGGCGGTGGAATCTGCCATGGACACCGGCGCCTCCATCGCGTCATCCGCCCAGGCCTCGAATATTGCGGATGAGACCTCCTATTCCACCACAAACACCCAGGAGGCGAATGTGGACGAGGGCGATCTGGTGAAGACGGACGGAACCTGGATTTACCTTGTAGAAGACAGCGGCTCTCTGATCATCCTGGATGCCGCCCAGTCCGACAGCGGGCGGGAGATGGCCGAAGTTTCCCGCATCACTCTGAAGCAGGGGCAGCAGCCTCAGGAAATCTATGTGGACGGGGACCGTCTGTCTGTCATTGCCTCTGAGTACTACTCAGAGATGGATGACTCCGATGCCAATGTGATCGCCGCCCGCTCCGGTATGCGGACCTGGCTGTTTACCTATGACATCACCGACCGGGAGAATCCCGTTCTGGAAGGATCCGTCAGTCTGGACGGAACCTACTCCCAGTCCAGGAAATATGGCGACTATATTTACCTGTTTGCCCGGTATTCCCCCACCATCCTCGACACTTACGAGGAAAGCCAGATTGTTCCCCGGACCAGCCAGGGACCGATCAGCGCGGATCAGATTTATCTGCCGGATTATTTAAGCTGCAGCAGTTATCTGGTAGCTGCCTCCGTGAACATTCAGGATCCCGGCCAGATCGTAGATCAGAAGGCGGTGGTCTCCGTGGCGTCCACCTTCTATGTCAGCGAGGAAAACATTTATATCACCAATGAGAACTGGGACAACAGCAATGTACGCACCAATCTGCTGAAGCTCTCCTACCGGGACGGCATCATCGTGGGCACGGCAGCGGGATATCTGGACGGGTATCTGAACGATTCCTTCTCCCTCAGCGAATATAACGGATACCTGCGGACGGTGACCACCAGCTACGATGAAAACTACAATGAATCAAACGGGCTTTATATCCTGGATGAAGAGCTGAATGTGGTGGGGTCCATCACAGATCTGGCTCCCGGGGAGACCGTGCGCTCTGCCCGCTTCCTCGGCGATGTGGGCTACTTTGTCACCTTCCGCCAGACGGATCCCCTGTTCTCCGTGGATCTGTCCGATCCGGCCAATCCCCGGATTCTGGGTGATTTAAAGATCAGCGGTTTTTCTACCTATCTGCATTTTTACAGTGAAAACCTGCTGCTGGGACTGGGATATGAGGCGGACGAGGAGACCGGCGTTCAAACCGGCTTAAAGCTGTCCATGTTTGACATCTCCGATCCGGCCAATGTGACCGAAGTCCATAAGCTGGTGTTGGACGGCATTACCTGGTGTGAAGCTCTGGATGATTATAAATCCATCCTCATTGACCCTGAGAAGAATCTGTTCGGCTTCACCTGCGACAACCGTTACCTGGTATTTTCCTATGACGAGGAACAGGGATTTGTCAGCGAGTTCATCTACGACTTTTACCGGGACATCATCAGCGACGGCGTTCAGGCGGCACAGGACACTCCGGAGACCGCCCCGGAAGATGCTTCGGAGAATACCGATGGCTCCCAGAGCACTCAGCCGGAGGCATCCACTCCCACAGCCAGCATGGATATGGCTTCCTACCTGGGCGTTAACGCTGCCGCCTCCTTCACCCGGGGACTTTATATCAATGACACCCTGTATCTGGTACGGCCCGGCCGGGTTCTGGCCTTTGACATGGCAGACGGGTATCAGCTGACCGGGGAGCTGGCTCTCTCATAGAGACAGACGCCATCCGTCAGCACCCCGGTAATGGGAAATAAAAAAAGACTGTCACCAGCGTGCTCAATCCGGGCTGCCCCTGCGGCAGCCCGGTTGGTCTATGTGGGGGCAGTTTTTTTCACTTTTCTATTGACATTTCCTCTGCTCGGTATATAATGGACTTATCAAACATATGAATAAATGTTCATATGTAAATTTAAAACATATGGGGAAAGGAATTAAGACTATGAAAAAGACGTACAAGATCGAGGTAGACTGTGCAAACTGCGCAAACAAAATGGAGGAGGCCGCTAAGAAAACCGCGGGCGTAAAGGATGCTACCGTTAACTTTATGACACTGAAAATGATCGTGGAGTTTCAGGAGGGCAGCGATCCCAAGCATGTCATGCAGGATGTTCTGAAAAACTGCAAAAAGGTGGAGGATGACTGCGAAATCTATCTGTAGTATCCATCGGCAGTGCTTCTGCACTGCAAATCCGGTTATTTATCAGATGGGGAGGGTGCCCGCCTCTGCAGGTGGTAAGCGTAACCCTTCCGTATCTGTGGGGGCTATCCATCTCCCATCTGATAAACGCTCCGCGAGGATGTGCAGGGATTCGGTAGGGAAGATGTCAGCTAACACTGACCCGAATCCCGCGCCAAGACTCGCGAGCGAGTCTTGAAAAGGAGGAGCGTCATGAATAAGAAGCAGAAAAAAATGTTGGCGCGCATTCTCATCGCTGCCATCTGTATGGTGATCTTCAGTCTCCTGCCCGTGGAAGGCTATCTGCGGTTCGGACTATTTATGATCCCTTACCTGGTGATCGGATACGATATTTTAAAAAAAGCAGTCAAGGGAATTCTCAACCGCCAGGTGTTTGATGAAAATTTTCTGATGGCCGTAGCCACCATCGGTTCCATTATTCTGGGAGAATACACAGAGGGCGTGGCCGTTATGCTGTTTTATCAGATTGGGGAGCTGTTTCAGAGTTACGCCGTGGGCAAGAGCCGCCGCAACATCAGTGAACTGATGGATATTCGTCCCGACTATGCCAATATCGAGCGGGACGGCAAGCTGGAGCGGGTGGATCCCGATGAAGTGGAAGTGGGATCTGTCATCGTGGTTCAGCCTGGAGAGAAAATCCCCATTGACGGTGTGATCGTGGAGGGAACCACCACCTTAAATACCAGCGCCCTCACCGGAGAAAGCCTTCCCAGAGAGGCCGCCGCAGGGGACGAAGTGATCAGCGGCTGCATCAACATGAACGGGCTGATCCGTATCCGGACTACCCGGGAATTCGGCGAATCCACCGTCTCCAAAATTCTGGATCTGGTGGAAAATTCCAGTTCAAAGAAATCCCGTTCCGAGAACTTTATCTCCAAATTTGCCCGGTACTATACTCCCGCTGTCTGCTACGGCGCACTGGCCCTTGCAGTTTTACCGCCCCTGGTGCAGCTGCTGTTTCTTCACCAATCCCCCCAGTGGAGTATGTGGATCCTGCGGGCGCTGACCTTCCTTGTCATCAGTTGTCCCTGTGCTCTTGTGATCAGCATTCCCTTAAGCTTCTTTGCCGGCATCGGTGGCGCCAGCAACGCGGGAATTCTGGTAAAGGGTTCCAATTATCTGGAGGCTCTGTCCCAGACCAGGTATGTGGTGTTTGATAAAACAGGCACCATGACCCAAGGTGTATTCCAGGTGACCGGTGTGCACCACAGCACGCTCCCGGAGGAGCAGCTGCTGGAATATGCCGCTCTGGCCGAGTGCCATTCCTCCCATCCCATCAGCAAAAGTCTGCAGAAAGCCTACGGAAAAGCCATTGATCAGAATCGGGTTACCAATGTGCAGGAAATCGGCGGAAACGGCGTGATTGCCCGGGTGGACGGTCTCCAGGTGGCAGCTGGCAACACCAAGCTGATGGAACGGCTGGGTGTGAAAGCTATGGATTGTCACAGCACCGGAACTCTGGTTCATCTGGCCATCAACGGCCAATACGCAGGCCACATCGTCATCTCCGATATGCTCAAGCCCCATGCGAAAGCGGCGGTGGAGGCTCTGAAATCCTCCGGTGTGACAAAGACCGTGATGCTCACCGGAGACTCCAAAAAGGTGGCGGACGCAGTGGCACGGGAATTGGGAATCGATCAGGTGTACAGTGAGCTGCTGCCGGCTGATAAGGTCTCCATGGTGGAAAAACTGCTGGAAGAAAAGGGCCCCAGAGGCAAGCTGGCCTTCGTGGGGGACGGCATCAACGATGCTCCCGTGCTCTCCCGGGCGGACATTGGCATTGCCATGGGTGCCATGGGATCCGACGCAGCCATCGAGGCAGCGGATATTGTGCTGATGGATGATGATCCTCTGAAAATTTCCAAGGCCATCCGCATCGCCCGTAAATGCATCCGCATCGTATATGAAAATATCTATTTTGCCATCGGAGTCAAGTTCCTTTGCCTGATTCTCGGCGCTGTCGGCATCGCCAATATGTGGATTGCCATCTTCGCCGATGTGGGTGTGATGGTGCTGGCCGTGCTGAACGCGATCCGCGCCCTAAGAGTGAAAAATCTGTGAACCCGCCGGCACCGCTGTTGAAAAAATTTGCCTTGGTATGGTATGATGCAAAAATAAAGGCTGGGAGTCTGCCGCAAAATTTTGCGGCAGACTCCCGTAAAAAGAGAAGGGAGTGATACGATGGAAAAGAACGGCATTGAATGCTGCGATACAGAGGAGCTTCATCCCAGTCTTTTAAACATTGTAAATGAAAAAATGCCCGCGGAGGAAGAACTCTATAATCTGGCGGAGCTGTTCAAGGTGTTTGGAGATTCCACCCGCATCCGCATTCTGTTCGTGCTTTTTGAAGCGGAGGTGTGTGTCTGCGACCTGGCCCATGCCCTGAACATGACTCAGTCCGCCATCTCCCACCAGCTTCGCATCCTGAAGCAGAACAAACTGGTGAAAAACCGCAGGGAGGGAAAATCCATCTTCTACTCCCTGGCAGATGACCATGTCCGCACCATCATCGCCCAGGGGCTGGACCATATTGAGGAGGATGCTGCTGTCCGATAGGGAAAAGGGGGCTGGCGCGATGGTGACGCCAGCCCTCTCTCATATCCTCCTTTATCTCACAGCGTTATACATCTCAGACAGCCAATCCCGTACCTGATCCTCACTGGCATTCACCGCACGGGCTATCAGTTCTTCTGACATTCCCATTCGAGACAGGTTGATGGCCGTTTCCCTCTTCTCCTCTGTTCTTCCTTTCGTGATCCCCTCTGCCATTCCTTTCGCTATTCCTTTCGCCATTCCCTTCTCCATTCCGTCTCTGTAAATCTTTTCCGATATTTCACACATCTCCTTATAGCCTCCTTCCTCACACTTCAGATAGTGTACTCTCTCTGACAGCGCTCCATGTTCCATATCGTTGGGATCCGTTGCCCTGAAATATTCCATCAGTTTTGCCGTCTCTGATCCGTCATCCACCTGGGCGTTGACATAAAGAATATGCAGGCCATCATCATATGGAATCCCTGTATCTCCAAAATATTTTTTTACCAGGTATATCGTGAAACCATCTTTCCATAGATCCGTTTCACTGATATAGATTATGTACACCTCCGGCATCTGCGCGTATGTGCTTCCCTTTTTGAGATACTCACTCTTCTCCCCTATTACCTTCTATTATCCTATCTCACAGCATCGCACATCTCAGATAACCAATCCCATACCTGATCCTCACTGGCATTCACCGCACGGGCTATCAGTTCTTCTGACATTCCCATTCGGGACAAGTTGATGGCCGTTTCCCTCTTCTCCTCTGTTCTTCCTTTCGTGATCCCCTCTGCCATTCCTTTCGCTATTCCTTTCGCCATTCCATCTCTGTAAATCTTTTCCGATATTTCACACATCTCCTTATAGCCTCCTTCCTCACACTTCAGATAGTGCACTCTCTCTGACAGCGCTCCATGTCCCATATCGTTGGGATCCGTTGCCCTGAAATATTCCATCAGTTTTGCCGTCTCTGAGCCGTCATCCACCTGGGCGTTGACATAAAGAATATGCAGGCCGTCATCATATGGAATCCCTGTATTTCCAAAATATTTTTTTACCAGGTATATCGTGAAACCATCTTTCCATAGATCCGTTTCACTGATATAGATTATGTACACCTCCGGCATCTGCGCATATGTGCTTCCCTTTTTGAGATACTCACTGTCAATCATAGAGCCATAAAATCTGGTACGTCTGGCGTGATCCACGGTGTCAGAACGCTGGATCTCCAGGTTATAGAGCCGTCCAGCTTTATCCTCCGCCAGAACGTCCAGCACCGCATCGTGGGACTGGATCTTCGCCACCCGGTACTGGGTCCGGACTTCCTTCACCACTAAATCCTCAAGTCCCGTAAGAATTCTCAGCACATACTGGCAGGCCTCCGCATCGTTTAGTGCCACTGACATAAATACATTGCTCAGCAGATTAAACTTTCTCGCTTCCGCCACCCGCTGCTCCCGCTCTGC
>DBFBJF010000114.1:0-2704 GCA_048203265.1 Candidatus Merdiplasma sp. | reverse complement strand
CTCACCATCCTGTTCTGCTTTTTCAAAATAACATCTGTAAATTTCATCCAGATCTCCACCCTTCTGACGCAGGTGAAGCAGCGTATAGTCATTGGAAACCAGGAAACGGGTAATCTCCTTTCTCAGATCTCTGTCGGCCTCGATCACCAACAGCTCCCCTTCCTTTTCTACTTTTTTCACTCCATCCAGGGAATGGAGAAAGCCCAGGAATTTATCGTCACAGGGCTGTGCCGACACTTCCATGGTATAATGCCCCTCACTGGCAATCTGGCGGCCCAGTTCCTCGATCCGCCCGCAGGCAATCAGGCTTCCGGACACAAAGATTCCCACCCGGTCACAGATCTGCTGTATCTGATAAAGCTGATGAGAGGAAACCAAAATGGTTCTTCCATCCTCCACCGAAAGCTGTTTGATCAGTCTGAGGAAGTCCCTCATTCCCTCCGGGTCAAGGCCCAGGGTGGGCTCATCCAGGATGATTACCTGGGGATCCTTCATCAGCACATCCGCAATTCCCAGCCTCTGCCTCATACCTTTGGAGTAGGTTCCGGTTTTCTGATCAGCCGCATAGGTCATTCCCACCCGCTCCAACAGTTCTTCTATTTTTTCATTGATTGTCTTCTCATCCAGCCCGTTGAGCCTTCCCGTAAAACGCAGGTTCTCCCGTCCCGTCATATCGGGGTAGAAGCCCACATTATCCGGCAGATATCCGGTGATCCGTTTTACTTCTATGGAATTTCTGGTGCAGTCAATCCCGTTGATCTGAGCACTTCCCAGGGTTGGCTCCGTCAGCCCCAGCAGCATCAGGATCGTGGTGGTCTTTCCTGCCCCGTTTGGGCCAAGAAGTCCGAATACCTCTCCCCTGCGGATGGACAGATCCAGGTGGTTCACCGCCACTTTGGTGCCATAGGCTCTGGTCAGCCCCTGAGTAGAGATAATGATATCATTTACTGCCATACTCACCGTCTCCCGTATTTACGAATAATCAATCCCAATCCAACACAGAGCACCACAATGATAACCACCGCCACAATGCCCCAGGTGGTGTGGTTCTGCACAGACACTCTCAGATCCATCTCTGAGGAAGCCTGGTCATTTCTCACGGTAATAGCAGTCACATAGTCTCCAATAATTGCGTCTTCACTGGGCTGAATGTAGGCGGTCACTTCTTTGGTGGCACCTGCTTCCAGCGTATCGATGGTGGTCTCATCGAACCGCACGTTCCAGTCTGTGGAGGCGGAAGAGGAAAGCTGCAGATTATTCAAATCCACATTTCCCGTATTCTGGATGCTTAAGGTCACCGGAGTTTCCTCATTGGCGTAGGCATTCAGACTGAGGTTTCCGGAAGGTGTGGTCAGCACCACCCCATAGGTTCCCGTGATGGTCACCTGCAATTCCAAATTCAGCGTTTCATCTGAAGATACCGCCATACAGTTGATGGTGTAATCCCCGCTCTCCACATTCTCGGAGGGTGTTACGGCCACGGTTAATCCTTCACTTCCTCCCGCGTCCACCGGAACGCTGGCGACCTGGGTGCTGTCACTGGAAGTGGAGAAAGTTACCTGCCATCCTTCCGGCGCTTCCGCGGAAAGACTGTAGGTTTTTGCAGATGCCCCATTGTTTACCAGAGTGGTGTTAAAGCTGAAGCTGGTACCGGTTGCCCCCTGCTGTTCCGGGTACTCAGCAGTAAAATTACCCTGGCCGGATTCTTCCAGAGCCACATTGATGGTCAGCGGAAGGGTTACCGTAACGGTATCACTCTGGGCACTCAATTCAATCTCATACTGCCCCTCCTCGGTCTCCTCCGGAATGGTGAGAGAATAGCTCAAAGTGGGGCTGTCATCCTTAGTCTGGCCCCCATAAACATGGACGCTGCTCACCTCACTGCTGCTTCCTCTGAAATATCCGCTCCATCCTTCCGGCAGATTGGAAGCGCTCAATGCCATATCCATTTCCGTATCACCGCTGTTGGTAAAGTACAGACTGAAAGTGGTGGTCTCTCCGGGCCTTACCGAGATCCCCGGATAGTCCGTGCTCATATACACCTCATCGGTCCGCGACGTGGATGCTGTGGTTGTGGTCTCAGAGTCCACCTCCGCGGCAGTTACCCTCACAGGCATCAGAACCGTCCACACCAGCAAAGCCAGCGCCGCGGCAAGAAACAAAAATGTTTTCTTTGTTGATAATTGCAAACTCTCCATCATGCATACTACTCCTTTATGTAATCATATTCAGGGAACTTGGAAAGCCGTTCCAAGCGCTTTTCGCAAATGATCCAGCGCATCCCGCCGAGGGGCGCCGGCAGCCGCGTCTGAAACTCTGTTTCACGAAAAAAGCTCAAATACTCCCCCTCCCCGCTATATGATAAATTAACTCAAATATGTGTTTAATCCATGGAAAAATTGTGTCTATATTGTGTACATATTCTCCTTGCTTTTTTTTTCAGATCTGATAGAATTCTCTTTGTATCGAATCGTGTCGAAAACGCTTTCTGGAGGGATTTCGTAATGAAAAAAATATTGGTTATCGGTTCAGCCGTGGTGGATGTGGTCATCAATCTGGATCATCTTCCCAAAAAGAGTGAGGATGTCCATGTGCTATCCCAGCAGATGTCCCTGGGCGGCTGCGCCTACAATACATCTGATATTATCCGTCACTTTAAGGTTCCCTATATCCCCTTTTTCCCGGTGGGAACCGGGGCATACGG
>DBFBJF010000113.1:0-5336 GCA_048203265.1 Candidatus Merdiplasma sp. | reverse complement strand
CCTTCACGATGAGCGGGTGCCGTCAGCCGACGGACTGCTGCTCTACGGCGGCTATCCGGAACTGCACGCCGGTAAGCTCAGTGGGAATGAAAAAATGCTGGAAAGCGTCCGCAGGGCCATCCGATCAGGAGTGCCCTGTATGGCGGAGTGCGGCGGCTTCATGTATCTGCACCGGGAGATGGAGGATATGGAGGGAAACTCGTATCCCATGGCCGGCGTGATTGATGGCAGGGCCTACCGGACCGAAAAGCTTGGCCGGTTCGGCTACATCGGGCTCACCCCCCGGCGGGATCAGATGTTTAGAATGGATGTGGGGGAGATCAGAGCCCACGAGTTTCACTACTTTGACAGCACAGCCTGCGGGGACGCCTTCGAGGCCCGAAAACCGGTGGGCGGACGGGGCTGGAACTGCGTCCAGGGCACCGATACTCTGATTGCGGGCTTTCCCCATCTGTATTATTACTCGAACCCGGAGACCGCCAGACGCTTTCTGGAGGCGTGCGCGGCCCGGGCAGAGAAAAGAAAGGTTTTGATGAGAGATGAATGAGTGGTCGCTGCTGGCAATACTGGCCGGTTTCCTTTTGGATTTGCTGATAGGAGATCCCCACCAGCTGTACCATCCGGTACGGCTGGTGGGCAAGCTGATTACCCTGCTGGAGCGGCTGCTGCGCAGGTGTTTTCCCGGGACAGAGCGGGGGGAGCGGGCTGCCGGACTGTGCCTGGCGATTCTGGTGCCTGCAATCACAGGGGCAGCGGCCCTGGCTCTGCTGTATATCGGAGGGCGGATCAGCCCCTGGCTGGCCTTTGCGCTGGAGGTGATCATGAGCTACCAGCTCTTTGCGGTGCGGGCCCTGCGGGATGAGTCTATGAAGGTGTACCGGGAGCTGCGCAGGGAGGATCTGCCGGGAGCCAGAAGGGCGGTCTCTATGATCGTGGGCAGAGATACGGAGCGGCTGGATGAGCAGGGCGTGACCAAGGCCGCGGTGGAGACGGTGGCGGAGAATACCTCCGACGGTATCATCGCGCCCATGTTCTACATGGCCATCGGCGGCCCGGTGCTTGGATGGCTGTATAAATCCATCAACACCATGGATTCCATGGTGGGATATAAAAACGAAACCTATCTCAACTTCGGGCGGTATGCGGCAAAGCTGGATGATGTGGTCAATTTTATCCCGGCCAGAATTTCGGCGGTGATGATGATCCTCTCCTGCTTTCCCTGCCGGTTTGACGCGAAGGGGGCAGCCAGGATTTTCAGGCGGGACCGTTTGAACCATGCCAGCCCCAACTCCGCTCAGACCGAGGCGGTGATGGCGGGAGCGCTGGATGTACAGCTGGCAGGGGACGCCTGGTATTTCGGCAAGCTGTACAAGAAGGATACCATCGGAGATCCTCTCAGACCGGTGGAGCCGGAGGATATTCCCAGGGCCAACCGGCTGCTGTACGTCTCGGCAGCCCTGTCCCTGTCTGTATTTTTGCTGGCAAGATGGGGGATTCTGGCGTGGCTGCATATGTGAAGAACCATAAGCGCGTAGCGTCACGCCGGGAATGACAGAGAAACAAAGAAACCACAGAAACGGAGAGTAAGACGGATGCAGACAGAGGTTCATGGCGGTGACATCTACACAAGACCATACCGGATTGATTTCTCGGCCAACATCAATCCCCTGGGGACACCCAAGGCGGTGCTGGAGGCAGCCCGCAGGGGAGTGGCCCGGGCGGCGGATTATCCAGATATTCACTGCCGGAAGCTGAGGGAGGCCATCTCCCGCCGGGAGGGAGTTGCGGCGGAGGAAATCATTTGCGGAAACGGGGCGGCAGAGCTGATCTTTGCCCTGGCCCAGGCAGTGCGCCCCCGCAGGGCGCTGCTGACAGCGCCTGGCTTTGCGGAGTATGAGCAGGCGCTGAGAACCCTGGGAAAGGACTGTCAGGTGGAATTTTACCAGTGCACAAAGGAGCAGGGTTTTGTGCTGGGAGAGGATTATCTGGATCGGATCGGACCGGATCTGGATCTGATTTTCCTGTGCAATCCCAATAATCCCACCGGGCTTTTGATTCCGGGACCGCTGCTGGAACGCATCGCGAAAAAATGCCGGGACTGCGGCGTGCTGCTGGTTCTGGACGAGTGCTTCATCGACCTGATGAAGGATGGCGATTCCCTTTCCATGAAGAAAAAGCTTCCCCGTATGCCGGAGCATCTGTTTATCCTGAAGGCCTTTACCAAGCTGTACGCCATGGCGGGACTGCGGCTGGGATACGGCCTTTGCGCCAATATGGAATTGCTTCAGAAGATGCGCCGGGTGCTCCAGCCCTGGAATGTTTCCATACCGGCCCAGGAGGCAGGAGCAGCGGCCATGGAGGAGACGGAGTTTGTCAGAGAGAGCGTGGGATATATTGCCGGGGAGCTGGCCTTTCTGAAAAGGGAATTTGGGAGGCTGGGACTGACCTTCTGGGATTCCAGGGCCAACTACCTGTTTTTTGAAGGCCCCGGTGATCTGTATGACTGCTGCGCCCGGGAGGGGATTTTGATTCGGGACTGCGGCAACTACCGGGGGCTGGGCCCGGGGTATTTCCGGGTGGCAGTAAAGCGCCGGGAGGAGAACCTGGAGTTGATCCGGGTGCTGGAGAAAGTGTTGAGGTGAAAAGATAGGATGGCAAAAGCGATTATGATACAGGGAACCATGTCTAACGCGGGCAAGAGCCTGATTGCGGCTGGTTTGTGCAGAATATTGAAACAGGACGGCTACCGGGTGGCCCCCTTTAAGTCCCAGAATATGGCGCTGAATTCCTTCATTACGGAGGAAGGGCTGGAGATGGGGCGGGCCCAGGTGATGCAGGCGGAGGCCGCGGGCGTAAAGCCTTCGGTGTATATGAACCCCATTCTGCTGAAGCCCACCAATGATACGGGCAGCCAGGTAATTGTGAACGGCGAGGTGCTGGGCAATATGCCGGCCAGAGAATATTTCGCCTACAAAAAGCAGCTGGTCCCGGCCATCATGGAGGCATACCGGAATCTGGATGAGAAATACGACATCATTGTGATTGAGGGGGCAGGAAGCCCGGCTGAGATCAATCTGAAGCAGGATGATATTGTGAATATGGGCATGGCCCGGATGGCCAAGGCTCCGGTGCTTCTGGTGGGAGACATTGACCGGGGAGGCGTGTTCGCCCAGCTCATTGGCACGGTGGACCTTCTGGAAGACTCGGAGCGGGCCATGGTGAAGGGCCTGATTATTAATAAGTTCCGGGGGGACAAGACTATTCTGGATCCGGGAATCCGGATGTTGGAGGAGCGAAGCGGCATTCCTGTGGTGGGGGTGGCTCCTTACATGCGCCTGGAGCTGGATGATGAGGACAGCCTGACCGAGCGCTTTGGCGGCAGCCAGGAGACCGGACTGGTGGATATTGTGGTGATTCAGATCCCCAGAATTTCTAATTTTACGGATTTCAACCCCTTTGAGATGATGGAGGGGGTTTCCCTGCGGTATGTGAAAAATGTGGGAGAGCTGAAGCACCCCGACATGATCATTCTTCCCGGAACCAAAAATACCATGGAGGATCTGCTGTGGATGCGTCAGAATGGCCTGGAGGCATCCATCCTGAAAGCGGCCGGGGAGGGCACTGTGATTTTCGGCATCTGCGGCGGTTACCAGATGCTGGGAGAGGAGCTTTCTGACCCGGAGGGAGTGGAAGCCGGGGGAAGGATCCGAGGCATGGGACTTCTCCCCACAAAGACGGTTTTCAGCAAAGAAAAGACCAGAACCAGGGTGACAGGGACGTTCCAACATCAGGATGGGCTCTTTGCCGGGCTTTCCGGTCTGGCTCTGGAGGGGTATGAGATTCACATGGGCGAGACCGTTCTGGGAGAGGGCTGCCGGGAGATGACCTGCCTGGATGCGCGGACCGGGGTGGAGAGCGGCCGTAAGCTGGACGGCGCCTGGAAGGATCAGGTGTTTGGCACGTATGTCCATGGAGTCTTTGACCGGGAGCAGGTAGCCAAGGCGGTGGTGACGGCCCTGGGAGCGAAAAAGGGCATCGACATGTCCGGGGTCTGCGGCGTGGATTTTACCCAGTACAAAGAGAGCCAATACGATCTGCTGGCTCAGGGTCTGAGAGAAAGCCTGGATATGAAGAAAATATATGAGATCCTGGAGGCGGGGCTGCCGGGAGAGTCACAGGAGGAAAAGCGATGAAGATAGAACTGGAAAATGTGAAACCTATGGACATTGAGCGGCGCAGCTTCGATATCATCGGTCAGGAGATGGAGGAAAAGGGAAAAATCCTAAAACCGGGTACGGAGCTGATTGTGAAGCGCTGCATTCACACCAGCGCGGATTTTGACTACGCGGACAATCTGCTGTTCTCTGAGGGGGTAGTAGAGCAGGCCCTGGCGGCTATCCGGGAGGGCACGGACATTGTGACGGACACCCAGATGGCGAAGGCTGGGATCAACAAGCGCTCCCTGGCCAGGTACGGCGGGGAGGTTCACTGCTTCATGTCGGATGAGGATGTGGCCGCGGCAGCAAAGGAAATGGGCAGTACCCGGGCCACAGCCTGCATGGATAAGGCGGCGGCCCTGGGAGGAAACTTTATCTACGCGGTGGGAAACGCTCCCACGGCTCTGGTGCGCCTCTATGAGCTGATTCAGGAGGGACGGATTAATCCCCGCCTGATCATCGGAGTGCCGGTGGGCTTTGTGAATGTGGTGGCCTCCAAGGAACTGATTATGCAGACCCAGGTGCCCTGGATTGTGGCCAGGGGAAGAAAGGGAGGCAGCAATATTGCGGCCTGCATCTGCAATGCGCTGCTGTATATGCTGAACAATGAGCGGTAGGCAGCCATATACCGATTGCAATTTGCGCCCCGGTATGCTATAGTAAGAAATGACTGAGAACTGAATATGACGCAGCAGGTGCCGGACAGATTTTGTCCGGTGAAAAGGGAAGCAGGTGAGAATCCTGCACGAACTCGTCACTGTAATTAGGGAGCGGACAGCAAATGTGTCACTGGGAAACCGGGAAGGCTGCTGGCCGCGGGGATCTATAAGTCAGGAGACCTGCCTGCTGCGATACAGGAAAACCACGAGTAATTGGTTGTATCTGCGAACATGGGTGTGATACCCGTGCTTTGAATACCTTTTACCTTCTGGTAGAAGGTTTTTTTATTTTCGTCAGCTTGCTGCAGGGTATTTGACGATCAGAAAGTTCATCTTCGGATCAGGGAAAACCGCGGATTCCCATCCGGCAGGGGCATCATTCCGGCGCACAGACAATCCACCGGCGTTTGCCATTCAGGTATCCGGTCAAAGTTTACAGTTTAAGGAGGAAGCAGAGATG
>DBFBJF010000112.1:0-4974 GCA_048203265.1 Candidatus Merdiplasma sp. | reverse complement strand
ATAACGTTCTCCCTCCAGTATCTTTAAAAATAACATCTTTGACTGTTTCTGTCAACTTTTGCGGCAAAATTCCTTCTGTTACATGTTTCCAGGTTGCTATTCACGGCCGTTACAGAATTGCCAGCAGGTGTATCGTGCCTGCACGCAATCATCTGCTGGCAATTCTGTAAATAGTAACATTCAGAGGCAGTGCAGCCCTCTCAGCCTGGCAGGCTCATCATTCCCCGCATGGTAATCACCGGTCCTCCGGTGTGCTCGATATAATCCCGGGTGATCAGCACCTGGCCGATATTATCATCCTTGGGAATTTCATACATAATATCCAGCATGAACTCCTCGATAATAGCCCTCAAAGCTCTGGCCCCGGTCTTTTTCTCCATGGCCTTCTCCGCAATGGCCTCCAGAGCTCCCTCCTCAAAGTCCAGCTTCACCTCATCCAGCTCCAGAAGCTTCTGATACTGTTTCAGTATGGCATTCTTGGGCTCCTTCAGAATTCTCACCAGCATATCCTTGTTCAGACTCTGCAGGGTAAAGACCACAGGAAGCCTTCCGATAAACTCCGGTATCATGCCGAAATTTCTCAAATCCTCCAGGGTTACCTTGGAGAGCAGATCCGGATCATTGTCATATTTGTCCTTCAGGTCGGAGCGGAATCCCATGGAAGACTGCTTGTTGAGGCGCTCCTTGATAATGTCCTCCAGTCCCGGGAAAGCGCCGCCGCAGATAAACAGAATATTTTTCGTGTTCACCGTTGTCATGGGAACCATGGCATTCTTGCTGCTGGCCCCCACCGGCACTTCCACATCGCTGCCCTCCAGGAGCTTTAACATTCCCTGCTGCACCGACTCACCACTCACATCCCTCTGGTTGGTGTTCTTCTTCTTGGCAATCTTATCAATCTCATCGATGAACACGATTCCTCTCTGCGCTTTCTCCACATCATTGTCCGCTGCAGCCAGCAGCTTGGAAATTACGCTCTCAATGTCATCTCCGATATATCCCGCCTCCGTCAGGGAGGTGGCGTCCGCAATAGCAAGCGGCACATCCAGAATCCGGGCCAGTGTCTTTACCAGATAGGTTTTTCCCGATCCTGTGGGACCGATCATCAGCATATTGGATTTTTCAATCTCTATGTCGTCCATGGTGTCGGTAAATACCCGCTTATAGTGATTGTACACCGCCACGGAAATGGCCTTCTTGGCATAATCCTGGCCGATCACATAATCGTCCAGGCTGGCCTTTATCTTATGAGGCGCCGGTATGGAGGCAATGTCCATCACCTTCTCCGGCTTCTCCTTCTTCTCAGGCTTTTTCACCTTCTGCTGCCTGGGAATCGCATTCTGCAGATCCCCCAGATTAATCATGCTGATATTGGGGAAATTATTCTGCAGATTGTTCATCATATCCCCGTTGTTCATGGTATCAAAGGCTTTCTGCATACAGTCCACACAGACATGCAGGCCGCCGGGAAGTTCAATCATTTTTCCGGCTTTGCTCTCCGTCCGGCGGCACATGGCGCAGACCTTCTCGTACCGGTTGTCATCTTCCTGTTTCTGATCTGTATTCGTTGTGTCAAGATGATCTGACATAATCTCCTCATCCTCCTGTGCTGTTTCCTCAAACGTTTCCCTGCTTTTCGCCGGGTTTCCCGTTACTATTCACAGCTGCCTCGGCCGTGAATAATAACGGTTTACCACATGAAATCATACCATGAATTATATCCGGGATCCCCATAGTACGGTCCCGGCATCTCCGGATCGGTGCTTCCGTCCTCCGCCTCCTGAAGAACCGCCGTGGCGGTCATCTCCTGATAGGCTCCCTCCCTGCTGGTCTGGAAGACAATCTCCACCTCTTCTCCGGCAGCGTAATAATCCAAAAGATTCTCCAGCGCGCTGGAACTGTCTATGGGAGTACCGTCAAACTGCGTGATGATGTCTCCCCGCTCAATCCCTGCCTCCTCCGCGGCAGATCCGTCAAAAACCTCATAAACAAAGGCACCGGCCGGAATCTCATAAATCTCCAGAGCCTCCTGGGAGACGTCCTGGGCAACGATACCCAGACTTCCCCGTTGGGAATCATCCACCTGCTCCCTGGTCTCCCGGGCCATCAGATCCTGTAAGATCGGCTTGGCCTCATTGATGGGAATGGCGTATCCCATACGCTCCGCCCCCTCCGCAGTGGCCTTCACGGAATTGATGCCGATCACTTCGCCGGAACGGTTCAACAGGGCGCCCCCGCTGTTTCCGAAATTGATAGCCGCATCTGTCTGGATATAATTCTGGCTCACCTGATCCACTGTCAGCTCCCGGTTCACCGCGCTGATGATCCCGGCCGTCACAGACTGACCATAGCCCAGGGCATTTCCGATGGCCACAGCGGTCTCCCCCACCACCAGATCATCGGAATCGCCCAGCGACGCCACCCGGATCTGAGAGAGTATATCCTGGGAAATGCCGGACAGATCCACTGCTACCACCGCCAGATCTTTCGCTGCGTCCCCGCCTTTCAGCAGAGCAGCCGCCAGCACATCCTCCGCATCAGCGCTGAAGCAGACCGTAAGGGTATCCGCATCCTCCACCACATGGTAGTTGGTAGCAATCAGCAGCTCCGTATCACTCTGGCCGATGATAATCCCGGAGCCAACGCTCTCACTGGGGATCTCATATCGGCCGTAAAAATAGGATTCCACCACCTGCTTTGACTGGCTGGTGATGGCTACAATGCTGGGCATCACTGCCTCCGCCACGTCCGACACGTCCAGAGGTCCTCTCAGTTTCTCATTGCTGAGGGCGGATTGAGAAACCGCCGTCCCATCGGAGGAAGTCGCCATGGAAGCCTCCGTGGAAGCGCTCTCTAAAAGCTGTTCCACCGGCATTACCTTAACGCTGCTGCCCCGAAAAGAAAAAAGAAAGCTTCCCAGGACCAGCGCAGTCACGATTCCCAGAAGCACTACGCCCTTGTATTTATTTCTATTATCATATTCCATTCCTGTCTCTCCTTTATACGGATTCTCTCCAAACAAATTTACTGTCTCTGAATCCAGTCAAGTGTAACAGGTAATTGTGTCGAATCTGTGACAGGAATTTTCCTTTTCTTTCAAATCTTGTCCCAATACTCCTGATTCATGGTGCAGCGCCTGATGACGCATCCCGGCAATCTCCGATAGTTCTTCCCCAGCCGGTATCCCAGCAGCTTGCATCCGCTCTGCCACGCCAGACGGGGCAGCCAGAAAAATTTTCCCTGCTTAACCAGCCAGGCCGCCGCAGCAGCCACCAGCTTCATCCCCTCTTTCTCGGATTTCGCCATTTCAAAAATTTCCGGATGCTCCGCCTGGGACACTCCCAGATCAAAGTTACGTTTCAGCTGTTGAATCCCGGTATAATTGTGGGAATGGATCACCCTGGCCCCGGCGCAATAGGCGATGGCTCCGCCCGCCTGGATGATCTTTCCCCCGAAGATCATATCTTCGTTGAAGATGGTGCGCTTTTCAAATCCTCCCAGTCTCAGGTAATCCTCCCGCCGGTACGCCGCGCACACATTGGAGCAGAAAAAGGTTTTAATCCCCAGCTCTTCCAGGTCTGCGCCCGTCTTGACCCGGCTCTCCTTTCCGTAGTTGAAGGAGCGGGTATAGCGCTCCAGCAAAGAACAGTCCGGGGCTGGAAGCTGTCTGGCGTAGGCAGCCATCACCCGGGGATCCCCAAAGGCGTCCCGCAGCTCCTCCAAAAGATGGGCATCTGCCGGAACCGCATCCATGGTCATAAACACCAGCAAATCGGTCCGGCTCATCCGGGCAGCTCGGTCTCGGGTGCCGCCGTGGTCAAACTCCGGTTTGGAAAGGTGTACCACCCGACAGTTTGGAACCTGCTCTACATCTGCCGGGTGAAAATAGCGCTCCTCTGTGTTCATGATCAAAACCTGATCCGGCAGAACCGTCTGGCGCATCAGACGCCTGATCAGTTCCCGGAAGGTATCTCCCGGCTTGTAAGTGGGAACGATGACCGTGATCGTTGGCTCACCGCTTTCTGTCCTTCTCTGCGCTTCGTTTTCCTTTGTCATCTTCCGTTACTGTATTCCCGTGTAATTGATAATATAGTTGCTGATCTCCTGCACTGTGGCGGAGGGCTGATAGTTCTCGGTCCCGAAGAGGAACTGGTGAAGCTGGGTCACATTGTTGGCCAGATTCACAGGCACCACCACATCACTGCCATCCACCTGGGTGGCATACTGGTCAAAGGGGAAGCCCGCTGTCTCTCCAAGGCTATAGCTTCCAATACCGGAAACCAGACTGATGATCTCCGCCGTACTCATGCTGGTGGAAATGCTGGGCAGCATGGTATCCACCATGGACAGCAGCGTGGTGATTCCCTGGGACTGTGCCTTCTCAAACACTTTGGTCAGCACCGTCCTCTGGCGCTCCGTTCTCTTAAAATCATATCCGTCGGTATAACGGATCCGGCAGTAAGCCACGGCCTGAAGACCGTTCAGATGCTGCAGGCCTGATCCGGGCACTTCCTCATAGTCGGACACGCCTACCACCTGGGAAGTCTCCACCAGGTATCCGTTCAGCCAGTATACCTCCTCGTCCGTCAGCTCGATGTCAATGCCCCCCACCAGATCGATGGCCTCCACCAGAGCCTGGAAGTTTACCGCCACATAGTCCTGGATATCCAGATCCAGGTTTTTGTTCAGCATATTGATGGAACGCTCCGGGCCGCCGAAATAGTAACACTCCGTGGCCTTGCGGTATTCCCCGTTGGTATTGTCCAGATAGGTGTCACGGTACACGGACACCATCTTAATTTCCTTGGTGCTTTTATTGATACTGCATATGATGATGGTATCGCTGTGGGCATCCTTGGTCAGATTTCCCTCCCGGGAATCCACTCCGTACAGCGCAATGTTCTGGTATCCGCTCTGGGAGGTTATGCCTGCGTTGGTGAGAATATCTCCCAGGCTCACATGCTCCATCCGGCT
>DBFBJF010000111.1:0-10559 GCA_048203265.1 Candidatus Merdiplasma sp. | reverse complement strand
GTCCTGTCCGCGATACCTCGCTCATATCGTGCAAAACAGCGGGGATGCGGGGAAACCTTTCCCCACATCTCCGCTGCTGTTCTCCCTATGGTCTGGGTTTTCCGCACTCGCTGCAGAATTTTCCCGTGTTCACCGTGCCGCAGCCGCAGGTCCACGCTCCTCCCGGACGGGGCTTTCCGCACTCGCTGCAGAATTTTCCGCCATTCACAGTACCGCACTCACAGGTCCAGGAGCCTGCCGCCTGGGCAGCGGCTCCGCTCTGGCTCCCCTGAGCCTGCGCCGCCTGGTTCATCTGCATCTGCTGCATATTGGCCGCGCTGGCCGCACCCATGGCTGCTCCTGCTGCCTGCATACCGAAGCCCATCCCCATGTATCCGGCGGCGCTGCCGGCACTGTTGGATCCCGCTGCCTCCAATCCTCTGGCCACAGCGCTCTGCATGTAGCCCTCGCGAATCGCCGGATCCCCCATCATAGCTCCCTGGTTGCGCATATGAATCAGCTTCTGGGACTCCTCATCATAGGAGATGCTGGCCAAAGCCACCGACACAATCTCCATGCCCCGCCTGGTTTTCCAGTCCTCATCCAAGGCGTCCGCCATATAGCCCGACAGTTCTTTGCTCTTAGAAGCAAGGTAGGAGATGCGAATCCCATCCACCGACATCCGGTTGATGGCAGTCTGAAGCGCCTCGATAAACTCCGCCAGATACTGCTGGTTAATATCATCAATCTCCACCTTCACCGCGTCCCGGGGCACCGCCTCGGCGTAGAAGAGCAGAGGATTGGTAATCCGGATGGAGTAGGTGCCGTGAGCCCGCAAAAACAGCTCCGCATTGTAGAAATTGTCAAAATAGTTCACCGGATTCCTCGTGCCGAACTTGATCCCCTTGATCTCCTGCAGGTTTACGTAATACACCTGCTGGGACATGGGGGTGATGCCTCCGAACCGGAACCGGTTGAAGGCCTCCTTCAGGCTCTCATCCAGCTGCCCGTTAAACATGGAGGGCATGGAGGAATTGTCCACAATGTAGTAACCGGGTTCCGCGGTATAGTCCACCACTTTGCCCCCGTCCACCAAAAGCATAAACTGATTGTCATACACATGTATCACGGAGCCATTGGAAATCACATCCCGGGTACCTCTGCCGCCCCCGCTCTTTTTCACCGTTCCTTTTACAAATACGGTCTGCTCGCCCATGCCTTCCGGCTCCACAACCTCGTTCCACTGATCCCGGACCGCTCCGGTTACCGTCTGAAAGGCCGCTCTGATAATTCCCATCGATACCTCCTGTTAAATGAAAAGAGGGATACTGCAAAACTTATGCTTTGCGGCATCCCCGGTAATTATTTGTCCTCCTGATCCGGTCCCAACGCAATCCACTTCAAATAAGCGTTGATAAACAGATCAATATTTCCATCCATCACACTGTCCACATTACCCGTTTCCGCGTTGGTTCTGTGATCCTTCACCATGGTGTAAGGCTGGAACACGTAAGAACGAATCTGGTTTCCCCAGCCGATCTCCTTCACTTCGCCCCGGATGTCGGATTCTTTTTCTTTGTTTTCCTGCTGTTTGAGCATATACAGCTTGGCCTTCAGCATCTGCATGGCCTTATCCTTATTCATATGCTGAGACCGCTCATTTTGACACTGCACCACGATTCCCGTGGGGAAGTGGGTAATACGAATCGCGGAGGAAGTCTTATTAATATGCTGGCCGCCGGCGCCGCTGGACCGGTAGGTGTCAATGCGGATATCCTCATCCCGCACCTCCACATCCAGGTCCTCCTCAATATCCGGCATTACATCGCAGCTGACAAAAGACGTCTGCCGTTTGCCCGCCGCATTGAAGGGAGAAATCCGCACCAGACGGTGCACGCCCTTCTCTGACTTCAGATAGCCATAGGCGTTCTCTCCATTCACCTGGAAAGTGACCGACTTGATGCCGGCCTCGTCTCCGTCCAGATAATCCAGCACCTCCACCTGGTATCCCTTTTTGTCTGCCCAGCGACAGTACATACGGTAGAGCATAGAAGCCCAGTCGCAGGATTCCGTGCCGCCTGCCCCTGCATGGAGGGTCACAATGGCATTGCTGTTGTCATACTCCCCGGAGAGCAGGGTCTTAATCCGGATGGAATCAAAGGTACTCCGAAAAGAATCCAATGTCTCCTTAATTTCCGGAATTACCTCCGGATCATTCTCCTCATAGCCCATCTCAATCAGCAGCTCAATCTCCTCATACTGGTCTTTCAGCTGCTGATAAGTGGCCACATCATCCTTCAGGCTCTTTAAGGTTTTCATGGATTCCTGGGATTTTTCCGGATTATCCCAAAAGTCGGGAGCTTCCATTTCCCGCTCTAATTCCTGGATTCGCTGTTCCTTGTTTACCAGGTCAAAGTGAATCCCTCACTTCCACTAATGGTTTTGTATAGCTGTTTAAGATCGATTTAAACTCGTCAAGTTCAACCACAGTTTCACCCTCTTTCTCGTCATTTATTTTGCCAGCGCTTTGCGTCCGCAGCACTGCTTATATTTCTTTCCGCTGCCGCAGGGACAGGGATCGTTGGGATAAATCTTTGTGGCAGTGCGCTTCTTGGGCTCTCTGGGACCGGACTCATCCTTGTTGGTGCCCGTCACCTTGGCAACCTCCTCACGCTCCACCTTCTGCTCCACCTTCACGTGATAGAGCATCTTCAGCGTATCTTCCTGAATCGCCGCTGTCATGGCATTGAACATCTCAAAGCCGCTCATCTTATACTCCACCTTCGGGTCCTTCTGCCCGTAGGCTGCCAGGCCGATACCCTGACGCAGCTGATCCATATCATCGATGTGATCCATCCACTTCCGGTCAATCACCTTCAGCAGAATGACCCGCTCCAGCTCACGGATCTGTTCCTGGTTGGGGAACTCCGCCTCCTTGGCCTCATAGGCTTTCACCGCCTGCTCCTTCAGGTACTGCTTCAGCTCGTTTTTCTTCATGGAAGCCACCGTCTCATGGGTGACATGCTCCAGCGGAATGATGGGAATCAGCACATCGTTCAGTTCCCTTAAGTTCCATTCCTCGTTGGACTGATCATCGGCAATACACAGATCCACCACATTGTCCACGGTGTCCGTGATCATCTTGAAGATGGAATCACGCATATTCTCACCGTTAAGCACCTTCCGGCGCTCTGCGTAGATGATCTCACGCTGATCATTGTTCACCTGGTCGTACTCCAGCAGGTTCTTACGAATACCGAAGTTGTTGCTCTCAATCTTCTTCTGGGCCTTCTCAATGGCGGAGGACAGCATCTTGTGCTCGATCTGCTCATTCTCCTGCACACCCAGGGATTTGAACACGCTCATCATCTTCTCAGAACCAAACAGACGCATCAGGTCATCCTCCAGGGAGATGTAGAAGCGGGACTCACCCGGATCTCCCTGACGGCCGGAACGGCCGCGCAGCTGGTTGTCAATACGTCTGGACTCGTGGCGCTCTGTACCGATGATCTTCAGACCTCCGGCCGCTCTGGCCTCCTCATCCAGCTTAATATCCGTACCACGGCCTGCCATGTTGGTGGCGATGGTCACAGCGCCGTGCACACCGGCGTCCGCCACAATCTCAGCCTCCAATTCATGGAACTTGGCGTTCAATACCTTGTGCTGAATGCCCTCTCTGCGCAGCATGCCGGAGAGCAGTTCGGACACCTCGATGGTGATGGTACCCACCAGCACAGGCTGCCCCTTGGCATGGGCCTCCTTCACCGCCTCCACCACAGCGCGGTATTTCTCTTTCTTGGTCATATACACCGCATCGTCCAGATCTTTCCGCTGTACCGGACGGTTGGTGGGAATCTCAATCACGTCCATGCCGTAGATGTCACGGAACTCCTGCTCCTCTGTCAGGGCAGTACCGGTCATACCGGCTTTCTTCTTATATTTATTGAAGAAATTCTGGAAGGTGATGGTGGCAAGGGTCTTGCTCTCCCGCTTCACCTTCACGTGCTCCTTGGCCTCAATAGCTTGATGCAGTCCGTCGGAGTAACGGCGGCCCGGCATAATACGGCCTGTGAACTCGTCCACGATCAGAACCTCATCATCCTTCACCACGTAGTCCCGGTCGCGGAACATCAGGTTGTGGGCCCGCAGAGCCAGAATGATATTGTTCTGGATCTCAATGTTTTCCGGATCAGAAAGGTTATCAATCTGGAAGAACTTCTCCACCTTCTTGATACCGTCCTGGGTCAGGGTCACAATCTTATCCTTCTCGTTTACAATGAAATCTCCGGTCTCGGTGATCTCCTCGCCCATGATGGCAGTCATCTTAGTCACCTCACCGCTGGCCTCGCCGCGCTCCATCTGACGGGCCAAAATATCGCAGACCTCGTAGAGCTTTGTGGACTTACCGCTCTGACCGGAAATAATCAGAGGCGTTCTGGCCTCATCGATCAGCACGGAGTCCACCTCATCGATGATGGCGTAGACCAGATCTCTCTGCACCAGCTGCTCTTTGTAGATTACCATGTTGTCTCTCAGATAATCAAAGCCCAGCTCATTGTTAGTAATATAGGTGATGTCACAGGCGTACTGCTTTCTTCTCTCATCGTTGTCCATGGAGTTGAGCACGCAGCCCACGGTCAGTCCCAGGAACTCATGAACTTTTCCCATCCACTCCGCGTCACGGTGGGCCAGGTAATCATTTACCGTCACAATGTGAACGCCCTCACCGGTCAACGCGTTCAGGTATGCGGGAAGGGTGGAAACCAGGGTCTTACCTTCACCTGTCTTCATCTCCGCGATACGGCCCTGATGAAGGATGATACCTCCGATCAGCTGTACCCGGTAATGTTCCATATTCAACACACGCTTCGCTGCCTCGCGAACGGTGGCAAATGCTTCCGGCAAAAGAGAATCCAGAGATTCGCCGTCCGCATATCTTTTCTTATATTCGGTTGTCTTATCACGCAGCTGCTCATCGGTAAGCGCCTGCATGGTTGGTCTGAGGCTCTCAATCTTATCCACCAGGGGCATGATCCGCTTCAGTTCCCGCTGGCTGTGAGTGCCAAACATTTTTTGCACAAGATTCATTGCAATTTCTCCTACTTTTGGTTTTGATACTTATAAACATTTCCTATTGTAACACTTTCATGCTTTAAACACAATCAATTTTTTCAGGAGCAGGAGGTGAGCAGGGGGATTTTGAAGACACAATTCATCTGCGAACATTGACTCAATAGTATAATATAAGTATAATATAGTCAGAATACTGCTACAAACACAAACAGGAGGTGTGGCTATGAATATTCGTCCATCCGCAGCAATCCGTCAGAATTACAACGAGATTGCTGAAATATGCAGAAAGACCGCAGAGCCGGTCTTCCTTACTAAGAACGGCGAGGGAGATTTAGTCGTTATGGATATTGAAACCTATAACCGCAGAGAGAAGATGCTGAAACTTCGTGAAGAACTGCTCGCTGTCCAAGAGGACAGAGTGCACGGGAGCAAAGGGTTTTCCGTGGATGAAGTCGCAGCTATGATGCGCAGTGCAATCAAGGAGGCGGCAGGTCGTGGAAAATCAGAGTAAATACCGCGTCATCGTATCTGAACGGGCAACACAGATGCTCGTTTCCCACGCCGCATTTTTGGCGCAGGTCAGTCCGGACGCTGCGGAAAGGCTGACTATGGAATTTGAAAAGGCGGCAAATTCACTGGAAACAATGCCCCAGAGATGCCCGTGGCTTTCAGGGGAATATATCCCTAAAAATACCTACCGATTTATCTTGTTTGAAAATCGCTATATGATAATCTTTCAAATCATAGATAATATCGTCTATGCAGATTATGTGGTGGATTGCAGGCAGGATTACGGTTGGCTTATCCACTGACAACAGAATGGAGAGAATAAAAAGTAAAGGGACCACTCCACAAAGACCCGAGGCTTTATATAAGCCTGGATTTTATGGAATAGTCCCTTCTTATTCATCAGAGAGCCCAAATCGGCGCTCCCTCCTCATCTCAGAACTCCGGTTCGATCAGCCCGTAAGTATTTCCCTTTCTCTTGTAAACCACATTGACCTCGTCCGTCTCCGCGTTGCGGAATACAAAGAAATTATGTCCCAGCAGTTCCATCTGCACACAGGCGTCCTCCGGATACATGGGCTTAATGCCAAAGTGCTTCGTGCGGATGATCTTAACCTCCTCCAACGGTTCCGCTGTATCATCGCTCTCCAGGAACTCTTTCTTGAAGTTTCCGCCCTCCTGATGTCTCTCGATAATCTTTGTCCTATATTTGCGAAGCTGCCGTTCGATCACCTCTTCCACCAAATCAATGGATACATACATATCGTTGCTGACCTGCTCCGAACGGATTATATTTCCCTTTACCGGGATGGTCACCTCGATCTTCTGACGCTCCTTCTCCACACTCATCGTCACAATGATCTCGGTTTCCGGGGTAAAATAGCGCTCCAGCTTTCCAAGTTTTTCGGTGACGGCATTTTTCAGGCCCTCTGTCACTTCGAGATTTTTACCGCTGATCGTAAATTTCATGTCATCAACCCCTTTGCTATTTTCTGAATAGACACAGCGCAAAACGCTTCCATCTATAGGTTGATTATACCACACTTTCTGTATCATTCAATGAATTTTCTGTAAATTTTTCACAAAAGCTCAGCACCTGCCGGTAGGGTAGTTCTCCCCCAAACAGATCCAGGGCGCTGCCGATGGTAACGTCCACCCGGTTCTTCCCCAGTTCCCCCAGAAGCCGCAGATCCGCGAAGCTACCGATGCCTCCCGCATAGGTAACAGGACAGCCCTGCCACGCGCCCAGCATTCTCACAAGCTCCCGCTCCGGCCCGGAGGATTTCCCCTCCACATCCACTCCGTGAATCAGGAATTCATCGCAATAACCGGACAGGTTCTCCAGCACCTCGGGAGTGAGGGCCACCTCCGTAAATTTCTGCCACCGGTCCGTCACGATATAGTACTCCCCGTCCCGTCTGCGGCAGCTCAGATCCAGAACCAGACGTTCCCGGCTCACCGCACGGGTCATGGCTTCCAGATTCTCCCATCTGATCTGTCCGCCCTGGAACACATAGGAGGTGACGATCACATGGGAAGCCCCCGCATCCAGAAAGGCCGCCGCATTATCCGGGCGGATGCCGCCTCCCACCTGAAAATATCCCGGCGCCTCGGCCAAAGCCTCCATGGCCTGCTGCCTGGTGGCCTGGTAATAGGGTGAGCTTTCGGGATTCAGAAGAATCATATGGCCGCCTCTCAGCCCATCATGCTCGTAGAGTCTGGCATAAAATGCCGCGTCCTGCCCGGACACATAGTTTTCTCTGGCCTGATCCCCCTCATCTTTCAGGGAACCGCCCACAATCTGCTTTACCTTTCCATTATGAATATCAATACAGGGCCGAAACCGCATCGTCTGTTCCTCCTTCGTTTTTTTCAGTATACAGCAAAATCGGCTTTGGCACAACTTTCTGTAAAAACCTTTGTTCCCTCTAAAAAAACGGAAGAGAATCCACCTGGTTTTGTAGATCCCTTCCGTTTTTCCTTATTTTCTGTCAGGAGCGTCTCTACGGATTCACCACGGTGCCGTCCGCATTGGTCTCCTCCACCCGCTTTTCTGTGGTGGTCTGGTTATCTGTCATTCCGTCTCCCAGATCCTGGGCTCCGTCGATCACCTCATCCCCTGCATTCTCCACGCCGTCGATGATGTCCTTGCCGGCATCGCCCACACCGTCCACCAGATCCTTTCCGGCGTCGCCCACATCATCCACCACATCTCCCGCGGTGCCGTCATTCTGATTCCGGTTATCCGTCACGCTGTTTACGTTGGAATCGTCCGCGGCGTTGGTGCGGTCCTCGGCGTTCTCCGTTACTGTGGCTCCCTGATCCGTGGCCTGATTTTCTGTCGTCTCATTTTTGTTGCTGCAGCCGGCCAGCCCGAGAGCGCTGATGAGAAAAGCTGCGCATATCATCCAGATCTGTAATTTTTTCATGCCTCTTTCTCCTTTTTTGATCTTCCAGATTGGCGGGTGCACCCGTCATCTGATGTTAATATGCGCACTTCCGTTCATTTTATTCCTTCTCATGATGAATTCTTTTCCGGAAGATGCGTTGTCCCAGCTTCCGCAGATTCAGCGGAATCAGCGGATAGAGATAGCTGCCTCCGTCCAGTGTGCGGTTCGACAGCAGCACCACAAAGATCAGCCCTATTCCTACCAGAAAGCCGGCCAGATTCCCCACCGCCGTGAAAATCAGCAGAATAATTCTCATAAACTTAAACGCGTACCCCAGCTCATAGCTGGCCTGGGTATAGTTGGAGATGGCCACAAAGGCCATGTACAGCATGGTTTCCGAATTAAACCATCCGGAATTCACCGCGAACTCCCCCACCACAATACCGGCAATCACACTCAGGGGTGTGTTCAGCATGGAGGGGGTGTTCACCGCCGCCAGCCGCAGGCCGTCAATGGCCAGCTCCAGCAGAAGCAGCTGCCCAAACACCGGGACATTGGGCGCCTCCCGAAGCTGGATAAAGGAGAGCCATTCCGGAATCCACCGGGTATTCTGCATCAGCAGCAGCCAGGTG
The DNA here is from genome assembly GCA_048203265.1 of Candidatus Merdiplasma sp. Classification (GTDB taxonomy): domain Bacteria; phylum Bacillota; class Clostridia; order Lachnospirales; family Lachnospiraceae; genus Merdiplasma. The sequence goes on along the minus strand of DBFBJF010000111.1, from coordinate 1,978 downwards.
GGGGTCAGAAACAGCGTCATCACCGCAATAAGAAAGCGGGAAAGGCGCAGGTAGGTTCCCGTGACAGGCGGAAAGTAATAGTCATCCGCCTCCTCCAGAATATCAAACATGGTGGCCGGCAGCACCATGGCGGCCGGAGAATTGTCCACCAGCACCACAATCTTTCCTTCCAGGATGCTGGCCACAGCCGTGTCTGGCCGCTCCGTGTACTTAAATTTGGGGAAAGGGTTCCACCACCGTCCCGGATAGAGACATTCCGCCAGGCTCTCCTCATTCATGGTCAGTGCGTCCACCTTGATGCGTCCGATCTTTCGGATGATCTCATCCAGAAAGCGCTGGTTTGCCCGACCCTCCATATAACACACCACCACATCTGTCTGGGAGGAGGTTCCCACCCTCTGCACCCGGGCACGCAGGTCAGTGCTGCGGATTCTTCTCCGTATCAAGGCCAGATTCAGGATCACCGCCTCCACAAATCCATCCCTGGAGCCCCGCAGCACCTTGTCCTTTTCCGGCTCCTGGACGCCCCGCATGGGGTAGGTGCGGCAGTCGATCATAAAGCATCGGGAGTAACCGTTGATGAGCAGGCACATCTGCCCCATCAGGATCCCGGCAATTACCTGTTCCACCTGCTCTTCCAGCGCCACCTCCACATAGGGAATAAATCCCTCAAACAGCCCCTGGCTGTCCCCCGGCAGATCCTCCGGCTTGATGGAGTAAAAAAAGTCCATCAGCTTTTCCATAATATCATCCTTGATAAACCCGTCCACAAAAAAGAGACAGGCCCCATGGTCCGCCACCATCGTCCTGCGTTCCACAATATCAAAGTTCTCATCCGTGTGCAGCAGTTCCCTCAGATGGCGGATGTTTTCCTGAAGGTCCATTGATAATTGTTCCATCATAAAAGGAGACTCCTCTTCTTATTTCTAAGAATTAAAGTCTCCATTTTTTTCTGAATTATGCTGTCAAAATCATAAACCGGTTGGCGCGCCCGCGCCTGTCCGTCCCCTCACCGCGATCCCGCCGCGAAAAGCTCAGCGCACATCCCCCATATAGAACAGAGCCACCGTCCCCGGGCCGGAATGGGCTCCGATGGTGGGGCCTATGGTGTGAACAAGAAATTCATGGATTCCCAGGCGCTTTTCCACCAGATCTCTCACATACAGAGCGTCCTCCTCGCAGTCGCCGTGGCTGATAAACACAACCGGATTCTTATCACTCCAGCTGCCGATCTGCTTTTCCATGGCGTCCACCAGGGCAGACAAAGATTTCTTCCTTCCCCTCACCTTTCCCACGGCCACCAGATGTCCCTCGTCATCCACGTGAAGCACCGGCTTCAGGTTGATCATGGTGCCCAGCACAGCCGCCGTCTTGGACACTCTGCCGCCCCGGTACAGGTGAAACAAATCATCCACAGTAAAGTTGTGGCACACGTTCAGTTTATGAGCTTCCAGCCACTCCACCGTCTCGTCAAATCCCATGCCGCATTTCTGACACTCCAGTGCTTTATGGACCAGCAGTCCTTCGCCCAGGGAGGCGCAGAGGGAATCAATCACGGCGATCCTGCAGTCCGGCTGCTCCTCCATAATCTCTCGGGCCGCCATGGTCACACTGGCGCAGCTGCCGCTGAGTCCGCTGGAAAAAGCGATATGAATAATATTTTTGCTGGTCTTCAGAAACTGAAGCAGCTTCTCCTTCGCCTGCTGCGGATTCACCTGGGAGGTGGTGGGCATGGAGCCGCTGCGCATCTTTTCATAAAAATCCTTGCTGGGAAGGGATTGTTCCTCCCCGTAGGTCACGCCGTCCAGAATATAAGCCAGTGACATGAGCTGAAGGTGGTTCTTTTCTATATACTCTTCCGGCAGATCAGCCGTATTATCTGTCGTAATGATATACTCGTTCATCTTTTCCTCCTTAAACGGAATCGCAGTCACCAGCCATCTCTTGCCCGCAGTGACTTCCGTCTTTTCTTTTTTCA
>DBFBJF010000110.1:0-3650 GCA_048203265.1 Candidatus Merdiplasma sp. | reverse complement strand
GGAGAAGATGATGCCGTTGACAATGGCAAACACAGGCGAGCCTCTTGTGATCCGCAAGGTTGGCGGGAAGGCGGAAACCAGACAATTTTTAGAAAATTTAGGGTTTGTTACCGGCGGAACTGTGACAGTTGTATCAGAGATTGGCGGCAACATGATTGTGAATGTGAAGGATTCCAGAGTCGCCATCAATAAGGATATGGCGAACAAAATCATGATTTGAACTGATTTGATCAGGAATGAGTTTGCAGGGAAGGAGTAGCACGATGAAAACATTAAAACAGGTTGCCTGTGGGCAGACGGTAACGGTAAAACGCCTTCACGGAGATGGCCCGGTGAAAAGACGCATCATGGATATGGGCATCACCAAGGGTGTTTCCGTGTTCGTGAGAAAGGTGGCACCTTTGGGCGATCCCGTTGAAGTGACAGTCAGAGGATATGAATTGTCCCTGAGAAAAGCGGATGCGGAAATGATCGAGGTTGAATAATTTTTTATCAGTCGGTTAGAGTAAACTGACAGAAGGAAGGCGTATCTTATGCGCTGTACGAATTATTGTGGAAAGAGGAGGCATGGAAATGTCAGTCAAGATTGCATTAGCAGGAAATCCGAACTGCGGTAAGACTACATTGTTCAACGCGTTGACAGGTTCCAACCAGTTCGTTGGAAACTGGCCCGGCGTGACAGTGGAGAAAAAGGAGGGTAAGCTGAAGGGCCATAAGGATGTGACCATCATGGATCTTCCCGGTATCTATTCGCTCTCTCCCTACACGCTGGAGGAAGTGGTGGCCAGAAATTATCTGATCACAGAGCGGCCGGACGCTATCATCAACATTGTGGACGGCACCAATATTGAAAGAAACCTTTACCTGTCCACCCAGATTATGGAGCTGGGAATCCCGGTGATTATGGCGGTGAATATGGCCGATATCCTGGAGAAAAACGGGGAGAAGATACATATCGACAAGCTGAGCAAGAAGCTGGGCTGTGAGGTGGTGGAAATTTCCGCCCTGAAGGGAACCAACATCAAGAAGGCGGCAGAAAAAGCAGTGGCCCTGGCTCAGAATAAAAAGAGCGCTGTGCCTGTCCATGAGTTTTCCTCTAAGGTGGAGGATATCATCCGTTCTGTGGAGGATATGCTGGGAAGCGATGTGCCCCAGGAGCAGAAACGTTTCTTTGCCATCAAGCTGCTTGAGAAGGACGACAAGATTCCTGCTATGATGAAGACGGTGCCGGACGTGTCGGCCCAGATTAAACAGCTGGAGGATGAGTTTGATGACGATACGGAGAGCATCATTACCAATGAGCGGTATGTGTACATTTCTTCCATCATTGGCGACTGTGTCAATAAGAAAAAAGGACAGAAGCTGACGGTCTCCGATAAGATCGACCGGGTAGTGACTAACCGCTGGGCGGCGCTTCCCATTTTCGCTGCGGTTATGGTGCTGGTGTATTACGTATCCGTGACTACGGTGGGAACCTGGGCTACGGACTGGATGAATGACGGTGTGTTCGGTGACGGATGGAGTTTGTTTGGACTGGAAATACCCGGTATCCCGGTGCTGATCGGAAATGCCCTGGATGCTGTGGGCTGCGCCGGATGGCTGTCCGGACTGATCCTTGACGGTATCGTGGCCGGTGTGGGCGCTGTGCTGGGCTTTGTGCCTCAGATGCTGGTGCTGTTTATCTTCCTGGCATTTCTGGAGTCCTGTGGCTATATGGCCAGAGTTGCGTTTATTATGGACCGGATCTTCCGTAAGTTCGGCCTGTCCGGAAAATCCTTCATCCCCATGCTGATCGGCAGCGGATGCGGCGTTCCCGGCGTCATGGCTTCCAGAACCATTGAGAATGACAGAGACCGGAAGATGACGGTAATGACTACCACCTTCATCCCCTGCGGAGCGAAGCTGCCGATCATCGCCCTGATTGCGGGCGCCTTCTTTGACAATGCCTGGTGGGTATCCTGGAGCGCTTACTTCGTGGGTGTTGCGGCCATTGTGTGCTCCGGTATTATTTTGAAAAAGACGAAAATGTTTGCCGGTGATCCCGCTCCCTTCGTGATGGAGCTTCCGGCTTACCACTGGCCTACTGTGGGAAATGTACTGCGCAGTATGTGGGAGAGAGGCTGGTCCTTTATCAAGAAGGCCGGCACGGTGATCCTGCTTTCTACTATCTTTGTTTGGTTTGCCACCTACTTCGGATGGGTGGACGGCCAGTTCCGGATGCTGGAGGATACAGAAATTGATTACAGCATTCTGGCCGCCATCGGAAATGCGATTGCCTGGATTTTCGCTCCTCTCGGATGGGGAGACTGGAGATCTACAGTGGCAGCCATCACCGGTCTTGTGGCAAAGGAAAATGTGGTTGGAACCTTTGGTATTCTCTTCGGCTTTGCTGAGGTGGCAGAGGATGGAGCAGAGGTTTGGGGAACGTTGTCCACAACCATGACGGCGGTTGCCGCTTACTCTTTCCTGACCTTCAATCTGCTGTGCGCACCCTGCTTCGCAGCTATGGGCGCCATCAAGCGTGAGATGAACAATGCCAAGTGGTTCTGGTTTGCCATCGGTTATCAGACCATACTGGCTTATGTGGTTTCCCTGTGCGTGTATCAGATTGGTACGCTGCTCACAGCCGGAACCTTTGGCATCGGCACGGTGGTAGCTATTCTGCTGGTGATTGGATTTATCTATCTTCTGTTCCGCCCCTACAAGGAGAGCAAGACACTGCAGGTAGACCTGAAGATGAAAAAGACAGCTGCCTGATAAACCGGGCGGCGACGGAAAAGACGGGGAGCTGCGCAGCAGGGTGGCTCCCTGGCTTTTCATCAGATGAGCCAAACTTCCGCCTTTGCAGGCGGTGATACAGGATGATTTTGATTGACAGAAGCGGCTGGATTCGCTAAATTTAGCATAGACAGGAGGCGCAGATTATGGGAACTGTGATCGTTGGAATTATAGTGCTTGGCGTTGTGGGCCTGGCAGTGAGAAGCATGGTCCGCGACAAGAAGAGCGGGAAATCTCCGGTTTGCGGCGGCGACTGCAGTCATTGCGGCGGTCATTGCCATTAGGGGGGTGGTGATCTTGCAGAAAAACCCCACCAAAGAGGAAAAGCGACAGGATGATGTGCATTACCAGAAAACCCAGATGCACAAAGACCGGATTTTTCAGAAACTGCGGGAGCAGGGCTGCAGAATTACCAGACAGCGCCGGATGCTGCTGGATGTGATACTGGAGGGCGACTGTTCCTGCTGTAAGGAGATTTATTACAAGGCGTCCGCGCTGGACCCGGGAATCGGTACAGCTACGGTTTACCGTATGGTGAATGTGCTGGAGCAGATCGGAGCGATCAGCAGAAAAAATATGTATAAAATATCCTGTGAGGAAGAAGAGCAGGAGAACGCTTGCCGTGTGGAGCTGAGTGATCACACGGTCAGACTGCTGTCCGCTAGTGTGTGGATGGATGTGGTAAAGGCGGGGCTTAAGGACCAGGGATATATTGAGGACCAGGATGTGGAGAGCGTGATCCTCACAGAGTGCAATGCAAAAAGTATCTAATTGTTGATAAAATATCTCAATAAGTGAGAAAAAGTTTGAAAACGACTGACGCCATGCTATAATAAGTAGAAACATTTGTGAACATCAACAGGAAGCCGGCG
>DBFBJF010000109.1:0-5882 GCA_048203265.1 Candidatus Merdiplasma sp. | reverse complement strand
TCCCTGGGCAGTGGCGATCACATCACGCAAATACTCTTTTCCCAAGGGCTCCGGCGACTGATTCTGGTGTCCGGGGTAGATGCGCAGGTGTTCCCATCCCTCCACCGCCTCCCAAAATCGCTTTGCGTTAGGGAGAAACTCTGCCACCGAAAGGCTGTGGGCCAGCTGCAGCCAAAATGGCCCGGAACCAATGCTGTCCCCGGAAAAGGCCAGCTGGTCTTCCTCATCCAAAAACACGGCGCTGCCGGGAGTGTGGCCGGGGAGCAGCAGGGTCTTTAAGGCCCGACCCCCCAGGTCGAACACCTGGCCGTCTTCCAGAGGCCGGAAAAATTCAGCGGGAAGCTCTCGCCCTCCCATAGTCCCCAGCACTGGGACGTCGTCCTCCTGCATCCAGACAGGGCAGCCGGCCTGGTAGAATTCCTCCACCGCCGGACCGGCGTGATCGTAGTGCCCGTGGGTCAACAGCAGTTCCACCGGCAGAGAGGTGAGCTCCCGTACCTTATGGTACACGTCCCGGGCATCCTGCAAAGCATCGATCATCACCGCCCGTTGAGAGCCGCAAACCAGATAAGCATCTACCGCGGTGCCCGGCGCCTCCTCGTTAAAATTCCAAATTCCCGGCGCTAGGGATGTCACTGTCCAATCGCTCATGTTTTTCTTCCTTCCTGCCGCCACCGGCACAAAGTTTGGCTTAACCAGGAAAAGCCGCCCACCCCTGGGGCAGGCGGCTTCTCACCCGATCGGGGTTACTGCATGTATCTTACTCCCCAAAAACGGTCCCGTCAAGCAATATTCTCATTGAGCTCATCCAAGACGGGCTGGACCAAAGGCATTTTCTCCTCTACCCAGGCGTTCCAGTTCTCCTCGATGTCCCCGTCCTGTACGATCAGGGCGGCATACTCATCGGAGTAGGTCATGGAAGCCAGGTTCAGTGCCTGGGAGCTGTGAAGCACCACGTTCCAGTCGGGCTCCACCGGGAAGCTCTCGTCGGTAGAATTCTCCTGATGGTCAATGTGGATCTGCTTCGCCAGGTCGCGCAGCTCCTGCTTATACACCGGATTCTGGAATTGGAAGTCGTCTGACAGGACCATCATGTTCACATATACCGGCATCAGTGCATACTTATCCCGCAGGTTGTCATTTTCGTCCAGGTAAGAGACCAGTTCCCCGTTTTCATCGTAGCCCCAGTCCACATCCTCGATGCCCAGGCGGATGCGGAGCTGGCCCTCATCGGTGCAGGAATAGTCCATCATAGCCAGGATGCGGTCCAGCTTGGCGTCATCGATATGAGGCGAGAAGATATTGACAGCCCAGTAGTTGGTCAGCGGATAGCCGTGGAAATTCCCCTCCTCGTCCACCGCGGTGGCGACCTGTACATCTGTCATAAAATCGACACCCAGGTCAGCTTCCATATGCTGGTCAAAATCCGCCAGGTTGGAAATGATGCCCTCTGAAACGAGGACAGCGGACGTACCAGCGGTATTGAACATGCCATAATCATCGGGAGACTGGATGGTATAGAATTCAGGATCAATCACACCGTCTATATAGGCCTGGTTCAACAGCTTTAAGGCCTCCAGTGTAGACTGGTCGGCAGGACCCCAATGGTACTGGCCGTCGTCTCCCAGGTAGAACGGGGACCCGCCTACACCAGAGTAGGTGTTATATGCCTGTACCAGATAGCCCATATTTCCAGACCGGATGGCAATAGGGGCAAAACTATCCCCGATATTTCCGGGGTCCGCTTCTTTTACTTTGTAGGCGTAATCCATGATCTCAGACAGGCTCATAATGGAACTAGTCTCCGCCCCGGCAGCTTCGCCCCAGTCTTTTCGCAGAAAGACGGACATATGGGTAGCCAGCTTCTCGGTGGGCCGGTTGTTGGAGTAAATGGGCCGGAACAGGTAGTAGGTTCCCCCGAAGTTTTCCTCTGCCATAGCGCCCATGGGGCTGTCGCTGGCCGCTTTTGCCAGGGCAGGATATTGATCTTTCCAGCCTTCGGGCAGCATCTTCACCAGCCCCTGGTCCGCGTAGTTAGCGGCCTCGCCGTTGTTGTAATCCCATACGCACCAATCCGGCATATCATCCGAATTGATCCAGATCCGCAGCCGTTCGGCAGCATTTTCAAAGGTGAGAGGGGTGATCTCGAATTCCACATTAAACTGTTCGGTCCACTCTTTGACCCAATCATCGCCGGCGTTGTAATCCCGGCCCTCCTCGATCTGATAGGAGGCCAGGGTAATGGTCTGCTTTTCACTAAAATCCCGGCCCGCAAACCAATCGTCCCCCTCCGCGGCCGTCTCCGAAGTCTCCGCCTCAGAGGAGGAAGCAGAGCTGGAAACGCTGCTCGGGGAAGAGGAGCTTTCCTCGGTGGAAGAGGGGCTGTCCCCGCCGCAGGCGGAGAACATCATCAGGATAGCCGCCACCAACAGCAGCGCTACCAATTTCTTGGTCCGTTTCATTCGTTTTCCTTCCTTTCCAAACTGTTTTATTTGCTCACGCTGGATGGGCTCCAGCGGGATCGCCCTACGCTTTGATTGCCCCTACCATAACACCCTTTGCAAAGTGCTTCTGCAAAAACGGGTAGACACACATAATGGGCAGCATGCTTACCACCACTGCCGCCATCTTGATACCGTTGGTAAAGGAGCGGTCCTCAATGGAGACAATAGCGCTGGCTTCATCAGCCACCTGGGAATCCAGGATCATGGACCGGAGGATGAGCTGCAAAGGCTGAATATCCGCATCCCGGATAAAGACCATGGCGTTGAACCATTCGTTCCACTTATCCACCGCGTAAAAAAGGATGATGGTGGCGATAATAGGCATGGACAAAGGCAGTACAATGCGGAACAGGATGGTCCACTCCCCCGCCCCGTCCAATTTTGCCGATTCGATCAGCGAATCCGGCAGACTCTGGAAGTAGTTGTACATCAAGATCATGTAGAACGTATTCATCCCAGAGCAAAGGATGACCGACCAGATTGTATTGGTAAGGTGCAGGTCCCGCATCACCAAGTAAAGCGGGACGATGCCGCCCTGGAAGATCATGGTAAACAGCACCAGCAGCAGGATGCCCTTCTTTCCTGGGAACCGGTTGCGGCTAAGGGCGTATCCCATGGATGAGGTAAGAAAGAGACTTAGCGGTACACCGATGAGAACAATGATGATTGTGGTACGGTACCCCACCCAGATCCTACCGTCCTCGAACAGCTCTTGGTAAGATTTGAGCTCAGGCTGCTGCGGGATCAGCAGCAGCGGGGTCTCCAAATACTCCTTGTAGCTGGAAAAGGAGATAGCGATCACGTTGACAAACGGCAGCAGGATCACCAAACCCCAAATCGTTAAGAAGAGGAATAGCAGTACATCGATCACATCGATCTTTCTCCGTTTTTCCAAACGTCTCGTTGGTTTCATAGTATCCTCCCCCCCTTTTAACCGAATAACCCACCGCCGCCCATCAGCTTAGAGCCGCGGTCTGCCACAATGAGGAACAGCATATTGACAATAGACCGGAACAAACTGACTGCCGTGGAGAAAGAGAAATCGGCTGCAGACTGGAACGTAATGCGGTAAATGTACATATCCAGCACTTCCACAGAGTCTTTCACCGCCGCATTGCTCATATTAAAGATTTGGTCGAAACCCATAGACATCATGGTACCGGTCGTCATGATAAACATGATGATGATCGTAGGTAAAATGCTGGGCAAGGTGATGTGCACCAGCTTCTGCCACCGCGTTGCCCCATCAATGTCCGCCGCCTCGTACTGATCTGTATCGATTCCCGAGATGGCCGCCAGGTAGATGATAGACCCATAGCCCGCATATTTCCAAATATCGGTAATATATAGCAGCGGGATAAAGGAATTAGGGTTGCCCAGAAAGCTGACCGGTTCCCCGCCAAACGCCATTACCACCTGGTTTACCATGCCGTCTAAGGATAAGACATTGGTGGCGATACTGGCCACAATGATCCACGAGAGGAAATGCGGGAACGTGTAAATAGTCTGCAGAACCCGCTTGTAGCGCTTCATCCGGAATTCGTTGATGATCAGCGCCAAGATAATGGGTGCTGGGAACTGGAACACCATGCGGCCAATATTGATGTAGATCGTCTTCCAGATCGATTGCCAGAACGCCGCGTCCCGGAACACATACTCGTAATTGCCAAGCCCAATCCACGGACTTCCCCATATGCCTAAATTCGCCTTGTAACTTTTAAATGCCAGGGACAAGCCGCCCATAGGAAGATAGGCGAAAATAAAGTACCATAGCAATCCCGGGAGAAGCAGCGCATATATGGCTCGGAATTTCCAAATCTCTTTGCCCAGCTTTTTTGCCTTATCCCGAAATCCGCCGGTATGTTTTTGCCTTGCCACCGAGTTATCCAAATTTCTCCCCTCCGCCTCTAAGATTTTGAGTATATTCTAGCATCCAGCTTGTTCATAATATAGTAACAATTTTAGGATTCTATCGGAGTATTCTCGGATTTTACCATATTTTCCCCATTTTCTCTTTCTTTTTTCGCTCTTTTGTAGTAACCTTGTGTTGTACGACATAGGGGAAAGTGGCTGGGAGAATCGTATATGAAAAGGATTAAAGAAAAATGGGCCTCGCTGAACGGAAGGCTGATGGCATGCCTGTTTCTCTCCATTGTGGGCATGGTTTGTATTGCAGGCTCCTCTTTCGCCAGCTCGTGGAGTAAAGCTACAGAGGATGCCCAGCAATCGTTCATCTCCACTGGGGAGGCCATGCAGGAAGAACTGATGCAGATGTTCGAAGGCATCAACAATGTAGCCCAGTTGGCCGGCTACTCGTCTTCTGTGCAAAATTATCTCTTGTCAGACGACCCCGAGGAAGTGATCCACGGCCTTTCGCCTGCCTTAAACTTTCTCAGCGATGTACTGGAGCTCTCCCCGGATTGTGTCAACGTATGTTTCTACTCAAAGAATGGCCGCTATCTTTACGCAAACCCCACCTTTACCGTCCCATTCCGGGAGATCCTCCAAAAACGCGGGTTCGACAGGGACGTCACGATGAGCAGCTCTTTCTTTGTCCGGGTTTCAGATGAGATCAGCCCCAATTATATGTTCTATATGGCCCCGGTGTTATCCATGGCCAATCCAAGCGACCGCAACGTCATTATCGTCGGTGTCCTCTGTGACATGAGCGGTATCTCCTGGGAAAGTTTTTCGGGAAGCAATACGGAGGAATCTGAAGCTACGGTTTTGACTTATAGCGGTTCAGTAGTGGCTTCCACCCGCCAACTGCTTCCCGCGGAGGAGGCCATGCTCAAAACTATCCCGCTCGGCCATGGGTCTGTGACTAATGCTGGAATCAAATACCAAACCAACCGGATCTCCGCGCCAGCGGAGTATTGGGATTTTATCTACTTTATCTCAGAAAAAACGGTCATGGCAAGAGCGTTCGCCTCCATCAACGGCGGTTTTTATCTTCTGTGCGCCATGTGCGCCATCCTCTCTGTCTTCCTGTTCCTTCTGGTGCGTTCCATCGATAGGAATATCCAGCAGATCGTTGGGGACATTCAAGTCCTCAATTTTGACCAGCTGGCAGAGCAGCCCAGAGGCATTCGTCAGCCGCAGATGGCAGAGCTACGCACCATAGCCAATGCGATCAACGGTATGATCACCCGGCTCCACACCTCATTCCAAAAAGAGCAGAAAACCCAGAGCCGCCTATACGAGGCCCAGCACGCCCAAGCCCGGGCGGAGATGATGGGATACCGCAGCCAAATTAACCCCCACTTCCTGTTTAACACCCTGGAGTGTATGCGCTCTATGGCCCATTAAAAAGGCAAAAGCGATATGGAGACCTTGATTTCTTCTATGGCCCTCATGTTCCGTTACTCTCTATATTCC
>DBFBJF010000108.1:0-3467 GCA_048203265.1 Candidatus Merdiplasma sp. | reverse complement strand
ATATCCACATATTCCAGTTTTTTTCCTCTCAGGTCCAGGGTATCCACCGTCCCCAGTATCTTTTCACAAATCATAACAAAACGCTCCTTTATTCCAACGCATCTCTTCGGGCTCCGCTTTCCGGGCGCCCGTCCCGGTCTTTACCATGCGCCGATGAGCATGAGCACGCCGGGGATCCAGGCGGTCACCACGCCCTCAAATACCTGCAGGCAGGGGACAAATTTTCCCAGCTTCTTTCCCATAATATCCTCCACAAAGGAAGTTCCCCACAGGACGGCCCACAAGTACCAGATGGCGGCCCACCGCCAGTCCGCGGTCACACCCAGGGCAGCGCTTCCGGTGATGCCCTCGATGGTTCCGAAAATCACCGCATTCACCGCCACAAAGGTGGAGAACCAGGCAAAGGGGATGGGGTTTAATTTCCCCAGCTTCATAAATGCCACAAAAAGGTAAGTGAAGCCAAACAGCAGGCCCGTGCCGGCCGCATAATAGTTTCCCATCACCAGATTGACCGCATTGATAAAAATGGACAGTCCTCCGGTGAGAATATTCATCACAGCCGCGGATTTCCCGTCAACCTGATATAGGGTACACATACCGTTGTTGATCAGCACGATACCCACAAACAACAGACAAACGCCTAACATACTCCTTTTCCTCCCGAATTTGTATTCCCGCAGACAGCAGGCCGGACAGCCATACCCTTATGGCAATCTGGCCGCCGCGGGCATTTCTATATAAAGGAAACGCTGATGAAAGCGTTTCCCGCGCCGGATTTGCGCCGCAGAGCGGCATTTTCTGCTGCAAATCCGTGCGCATCCTGCGAAGCTTCTAAGGAAGTGCTGATTTAATCAGCGCTTCCTTAGAATAAGCTGTAGAGCTGGGTCAGGGGAAGGCTCTTAGCCGGCTTCGATGTGATTGCCTGACCATCCACCTTCACCTCATAGGTTTCCGGATTTACGGTGATCTCAGGCGTTCCGTCGTTGAATTTCATATCCTTCTTGCCGATGTTGCGGCAGCCTGAAACAGGAACCACCTTCTTCTCCAGCCCGTACTTTTCCGCCACTCCCTCCTTCATAGCCGCCTTGGACACAAAGGTCAGACAGGAAGCGTACTTGGCTCTGCCATGGGCCGCGAACATGGGGCGATACATCACCGGCTCACAGGTGGGAATGGAGGCGTTGGCGTCTCCCATCTTAGAGGCAATAATCATTCCTCCCTTGATGATCATATCCGGCTTAATCCCGAAGAAAGCGGGATTCCACAGCACCAGATCCGCGATTTTTCCCTTTTCCACCGAACCCACATAGGAGGCCACGCCGTGAGTGATGGCCGGGTTAATGGTGTATTTGGCAATGTAGCGTTTTGCCCGGAAGTTGTCGTTTCCGTGTCCCTCATCTTCTGGAAGCGCTCCCCGCTCATCCTTCATCTTGCTGGCAGTCTGCCAGGTGCGGGTGATCACCTCTCCCACCCGTCCCATGGCCTGGGAATCAGAGCTCATCATGCTGAACACGCCCATGTCGTGCAGCACATCCTCCGCCGCAATGGTCTCGGGACGGATACGAGAATCCGCGAAGGCCACATCCTCCGGAATCCGCTTGTCCAGATGGTGGCACACCATCAGCATATCCAGATGCTCATCCAGGGTATTCACCGTGAAGGGCATGGTGGGGTTGGTGGAAGAGGGAAGCACATTGGCCGCGGAGGCTGCCCGGATGATGTCCGGCGCATGGCCGCCGCCGGCTCCCTCGGTGTGGTATGTATGAATGGTCCGGCCCGCGATGGCTGCCAGGGTATCCTCTACACAGCCGCCCTCATTTAAGGTATCGGTGTGGATGGCCACCTGCACATCGTACTCGTCCGCCACATTCAGGCAGTGATCGATGGCCGCCGGGGTGCTGCCCCAGTCTTCGTGAAGCTTCAGTCCCATGGCTCCCGCCTTAATCTGCTCCACCAGCGCCTTCTCATCGGAGCTGTTGCCCTTTCCCAGGAGACCGATATTCATGGGATACTCATCCGCTGCCCTCAGCATCATCTCCATGTTCCAGGGGCCGGGGGTGCAGGTGGTGGCATTGGTGCCGTCCGCCGGTCCGGTGCCGCCTCCAATCATGGTGGTGACGCCGCTGTACAGGGCGCAGTCAATCTGCTGGGGTGAGATGAAATGGATGTGGGTGTCCAGTCCGCCCGCGGTGAGGATCAGGCCCTCACCGGCCAGAGCCTCCGTGGAGGCTCCCACCGTCATCCCCGGGGTTACCCCGTCCATGACGGAAGGATTGCCCGCCTTTCCGATCCCGGCAATCAGTCCGTCCTTGATGCCGATGTCCGCCTTGTAAATTCCCGTGTAATCCAGTACCAGGGCGTTGGTGATCACCAGATCCAGATCTCCGTCCTCGCTGGTAGTTCCCACCGACTGTCCCATGCCGTCCCGCAGCGTCTTGCCGCCGCCGAACTTACACTCGTCCCCGTAGGTGGTGTAATCCTTCTCCACCTCGATCACCAGGCTGGTGTCCGCCAGGCGGACCTTGTCTCCGGTGGTGGGGCCGTACATCATCGCATATGTCTCGCCAGATATTTTTGTGCTCATGCTCTTCTCCTCCTCGCCGTCTATTTCAGAAATCCTTTTTGTCTCGCCCGCTCCATGGAAGCCGCCTTGGTCTCAGGGGAAGCCTGGGCACAGGTTAAATCATTCAGTCCGAAAATCCGTCTGGTGCCTCCCATGGCAGTCAGCGCAACCTCCTTCTCCTCCCCGGGTTCAAAACGCACAGAGGTGCCGGAAGGAATATCCAGATGAAAGCCGTAGGCCTTCTCCCGGTCAAAGGAAAGGCAGCGGTTCACCTCAAAAAAATGGAAGTGGGAACCCACCTGAACCGGGCGGTCGCCTGTGTTGGATACCAGCAGCGTTCTGGTCTCTTTTCCCTCATTTAAAACAATCTCCCTCTCCAGGGGCATGATCTCTCCAATCTTCATCTTCGCTCCTCCTCACTGTATTGGGTTGTGCACAGTTACCAGCTTCGTTCCGTCGGGGAAGGTGGCCTCCACCTGGATCTCATGGATCATGTCCGCCACTCCCTCCATCACATCGTCTCTGGTGAGAATCTTGGTGCCAAGCTGCATCAGCTCAGTGACCTCCTTCCCATCCCGGGCCATCTCCATCAAATCAGAGCTGATATAAGCCACAGCCTCCGCGTAATTAAGCTTTAATCCACGGCCCTTCCTCTCTTTTGCCAGGTTCCCTGCCATATGCAGAAGGAGTTTTTCCTGTTCCTTCGGTGTCATGCGCATATCGGTTCCTCCTTTACCGTAAAATGAATATGGTCTGAAAAGCAAGTTACTATTCACAGCCTCCCCGCCCACATGCGCACTCGTCGCCTCTTCGAGGCTCCAGTCCCGCTCCTTACAGAGCTAAGACTGCTTATGTGGGCGGGGTGACTGCTTCACAGTCTGGTTTCAGAATTGACAACAGATGC
>DBFBJF010000107.1:0-11080 GCA_048203265.1 Candidatus Merdiplasma sp. | reverse complement strand
AAAGAACAGGATCAGGACAAAAAATGATCTGTGGTACTTTCCAGGGGCCTGTGCTATACTGACAGAAGAGTGATGCTGTCCGGGGGCGGCGGCGATTCTTCAGTGATGGGGAGGAAGAGAAGTGGAGAAACAGGATAACAGGGAGGCTCTGAATGCGGCGGCTCTGGCCGGGGATATTCTGTTGGCAAGCGGAGCGGAAATTTTTCGGGTGGAGGAGACCATCTCCCGCATTGCCCAGGCCTACGGGGTGAAATCCAGCGATGCCTTTGTGCTCAGCAGCGGTATTTTTCTCACCGCCGGGAGCGAGCGGGAGGAGGACTTTGCCAGGGTGCGCCATATTCCGCTGAGCGCTGCCAGGCTGGACCGGGTGGCTGCGGTGAATCAGCTCTCCCGGGAGATTGTGGAGGGAAAGCATACGCCAAGTGAGGCCAGAAAACGGTTGATTGAAATCCAGCGGATGCCGCCAAAGCCAAGGCTTCATCAGGTGCTGGCCTCCGGAGTGGGAAGCGCCTGCTTCTGTTTTTTGTTTGGCGGGGATTGGCTGGACAGTCTGGCAGCTCTGGCTGCGGGGCTGCTTCTTTATCTTTACCTGCTGTATTTGGTGAAGGGGAGACTGTCTAAGATCGCGTCCAATATTACCGGTGGGGCGCTGGTGACGATGGTTTGTAATGTTCTGTATCAGCTGGGCATGGGCCACCATCTGGGGGAGATGATCATCGGTTCCATCATCCCTCTGGTTCCGGGAGTGGCCTTCACCACAGCAATTCGGGATATTGCGGATGAGGATTACATCGCGGGAGCGGTGAGAATGCTGGATGCTTTGCTTGTGACTTTCTGCATTGCCATGGGCGTGGGCATTGTCATGATGGCATATCATTCTTTTGTGGGAGGTCTGGTGCTGTGAGTGTTCGGATTATATGGGAATTTTTTGCTGCCGGCCTGGGCACGGTGGCCTTTGCTCTGCTGTTTCATGTGCCGAAAAAATATTATCCCTTCTGCGGTCTCATCGGCGGCTGCGGGTGGGTGTGCTATGAGGTTTTGCTGAACTGGTGTACGGCACCCATTGCCACCTTTTTCGCCAATACAGTGGTGGTACTGCTGTCCCGGTTTTTCGCGGTGAGAAAGCAGTGTCCGGTGACACTGTTTCTCGTATCCGGGATCTTTCCCTTAGTCCCGGGAGCGGGGATTTACTGGACCGCCTATTATATGGTGACCAACCAGCTGGATCTGGCGGGGCAGAGGGGATTTCAGACATTGAAGATCGCAGTGGCCATTGTGCTGAGTATCCTGCTGGTGTTTGAGCTGCCCCAGAAGATGTTCGCGGGAAGGAGTCATCGGAAATAAAAAGAAAACGGAACTGCCCGCAGTTGGACATACCCCGGGAGAAAGGGGGACAAAAAAGAAATGAAAATTTTGAGATTTGCCATTACAGCCTGCTTTTTGCTGCTGTCCGCTATTTTTTTGTTATCTATGCATCCCCCGGGAAATGGGACCGGATATGAGGAACGTTTTACATTTATAGCTCCCATTGCCTGGAATAAAATCGCGCCGGGAATTATGGCGGCAGACGCGGACTTTGGGACAAATACAAAGCTGGTTGGCGCCAATGATTTGAATGAGGAGGATTTTATTCGGGAAATCCAAAACGCCGTACTGACGGAGGTGGACGGGATTATTACGGCCGGCGCCTTTGACACAGAGGAGATGGATCGGGTGATCCGGGAGGCGGAAGACGCCGGTATCCCTGTGGTGATTATAGACAGTGACTTGCCGGAATCTTCCAGGAGTGCCTATGTGGGCACAAACAATTATGAGGCCGGGGCTGCAGCGGGGAAAGATCTGGTGGAGGCCACAAATGGCAGCGCGAAGGTTGCCGTGGTGGTTTCCGAGCTGAAAGCGGTGAATCAGCGGGAACGGCTGGAGGGCTTTAGGGATGTATTGAAGGAGGAAGCCGGCATGCAGGTGGTGGAGGTACTGGAATGCCATTCGAATTATCTGGAACTGGCGGAGAAAGTGCCTCAGATGCTGGATCAGCAGGGAGAAATCAACGCGCTCTGTTTTCTGGAAGGACGGGCGGGATCCGCGCTGGGAAACATTCTGGAGCACCAGTATGATGCGGGAAACAGTCTTCAGGTGGTTGCCTTTGACGATTCTGATACGATTCTGAACTGTGTGTCAAGGGGAGTCTATTACTCCACCATCATGCAGAAACGTTTCGATGAAGGATACAAAGCGGTTGAGACACTTCACAATATGATGCATGGAGAACACGATGAGAATGTGGATACGATTTATACGGGAGTGGAGAGTATCCGGAAAAGTGAGGCGGACAACCTGGAGAGAGAGACCGATGGGGAGATTATATGGCATTATTATTGAAAAAGATGGGGAAAAAGGCTCATTCCATCCATAATACGTTTATTACTTATCTGTTTCATACCATTCTGTATCTCATGCTGATTACTGTGTTCGGGATCGGGTTTTACATGCAGATCAACGCGCGGTTTGAGGAATCCAATACGAGGATGCTGCAAAACGATGAGTTTTTTATGACGTTATCGGAATGTCAGGACTATTTGTACAAAAGGCTGTTTCAAATTTACGATCAAGATGCAGAGCCGTTTCAGAAGCTTAGCAGTTACATCGATTCCTTTCAGAAAAATGGCTTCAGCGCTGTGTATCAGAGGGATGTGGAGGATCTGTCCATACTGTTGGAGAAATATTTGGAGAATGTGGCGCTGCTGGAAGCGAGTGTGAATGGGGAAGAAAGCTACGAAAAGTCCTACGCTTATTACGAAGAGACAGAGGAACTCTATGAGATAATGAGCCGGTACGATGAGGTTTTGCAGGGACAGATCATTTCCCATGAAAGGCAGATTGTAAATTTTCAGAGGATCATCGTTTCCCTGTACACTATCATATTTTTGATCTGCTTTGTGCTGGTCAGTATAAAAATTGTGCTGGATACACGAAAAATTAAGGGTGGGATTATCTCCCCGCTGCAGAAGCTCACGGAGACCATCGGTACGGTGGATTTTCTGGAATTGTCTAAGAACAGTTCCATGGCAGAAGGCAATCAATATCATGAGGAGATCAATGACGCGATTAAAGCTTACAACGCAATGCTTGAAAAGCTGCAGAAGCAAAATCTGGAGCATGAGGAGCTGACCAACACAAAAATTCTGCTGGAGAAGCAGATGTATTTGAAGCTTCAGCATCAGATTAATCCTCACTTTCTGTTTAATACCCTGAATATGATATCCCATACCGCGTATCTGGAGGGGGATGACCAGACGGTGGAGCTGCTGGAGACAACGGCAAATCTGCTGCGCTACGCCTTGGATTATTCGGACCGTGATGTGACGCTTGGCCGGGAGTTGGAGGCGTTGGAGTACTACGTCAGCCTTCAGGAAAAGCGTTTTGGAGACCGTATTTGCTTCACCTTTGAACTGGATGAGACGATCAACGGCATGAAGGTTCCCAGCCTGATTCTGCAGCCCCTGGTGGAGAACGCCATTGTGCATGGGGTGAGCTCCTGGGACGCGGGAGGAAAGATCTGGATCAGGACGCAGAGAGATCGGGAAATGGGGGTGGCAAAAATCAGTGTCGTAGATAATGGGGCGGGAATGGTGGAGGAAGTGCGCCAGACCGTTGACAATGAAATGCGAAGAACGGACGAAAAAGAGGAGAAGATCGGATTATCAAACGTTTATTTCCGGCTGGGGATATTTTACAATCATCGGTCAGACGTAAAAATTGTCAGTTGCCCGGGCAACGGAACAGAGATTATGCTGCTTTTGCCTTTAGATGGAGGAAATGGAAATGTATTCGATGATCATTGTTGACGACGAGATAATCGAACAGAGGGTACTGCAGAAAATGGTGCAGGATTTTTGCCCTAATGTGGAGCTGCTTCCCAGCGTTTCCAACGGCGCGGAGCTGATCGCCTGCCTGGAAGAGAGGCAGCCGGACCTGATTGTGCTGGATATTAATATGCCGGTACTCAACGGTCTGGATGTGCTGGAGTGGATTAAGCTGAAGGGAATTTCCGTGAAGATACTGATTGTTTCCGCCTACAGTAAATTTCAGTATGCCCAGAAGTGTGTGAACATGGGAGCGGACGGTTACATATTAAAGCCGGTGAATGAGAGGAAATTTGTGGAGATGATAGAACGGCTGTGCGCGGAGCTGGACCGGGAGATGGCGGCGTCCGCGGAGCGGGGCAGCCTGGAAGCGCTGCGGGCTGCTTACAAAAAGACACTGGAAAATGAAATGATTTCTGATTTGCTGCTGGGAGAAATGAATGGCGAGAGCAGCAAAAAGTATGTTCAGCTTTTGCGAAGGCCATTTTGCGGCGGCGGCACCTGTGTGATAAAACATGCGGGGGAGGGGCTGCCGGAGGAGCAGACAGAAAAAATGTTGTCCCTGCTGAATCGTTTCTGTTCCTGCTTTTGGAAACAGTATAAGAACTTCTGCGCGATCTGTCTGCTTCCCGATTCCATGGAGCAGAGAGGGTATTTTGAAAACTGGATCGAAGAACTGTTCGGTTATGTCAAGAGAAAGCTTCCCTCCTATCCCTGGGATACTTTGATTGTGGGAATCAGCAGCTGGAAAGCCTCCTTTGAGGACTTTCCGGCCGCGATGCTGGAGAGCCGGATTGCCGTAAGAGGAGTCAGCAGCGCCGGCTTTTATTTTTATCAGAAGCCGGAGAGAAAGATAAAAGAGATCAGCTTCCACCGGGAATTTCATGAGTGCCGCTGCCTGCTTTGCGCGGAAAGCGCAGAGAAAATCCGGGAGGCATTTGCGGTGCGCTGGGATAAGATCCTAAAAGAAGGGGGAGAACTGCTGACCCTGCGCCTGTTTGCCTTTGCGCTTCTGTGCGCGATGGATCAGGAGATCAATGGGGCGTACATCTTCTCCCGGGCCCATGAGCGGCTGGATAGCTGGAAGGAACTGCTGACATTGCAGACACCGGAGGAACTTTCCGGATTTGTAGCGGATAAAAAAATAGAGGATTTGAGCCGAAGAACGCTTTCGGAGCAGACAACCCGAACCTATGTGGAACAATGCGTCACATATCTGGAGGGCCACTACAGGGAAGGAATTTCCCTGGAGACGGCGGCGGAGAAGATTGGGATCAGCAGCTTTTATCTCAGCCGGCTATTTAAACAGGAACGGAAAAAGACGTTTGTGGAAGTTCTGACGGATATCCGAATCGGAGCAGCTCTGGATCTGATGTGGAAGAGCAATGAGAGCTTCCAGAGAATCACGGAGCAGGTGGGGTATGATAATGTCTCCTATTTTTATAAGTTGTTTAAGAAAAAGATGGTTTTTCCCGCCAGCGAAGTGAGGACAGAATTGAAGAAATTTCTATAGCAAATTTTTTCTCCATGACAAAATTTTTTCGCGAAACAGGTAAGAATCGGAACCGATCAGTTCAAGATTGTTTCTTGAGGAAGCCTCCTGTCCATAATAAAATAAATTTGTAATGTATGGACGGCAAATAAGCTGTTTGAAAGGAGGTTTTTACATGAAGAAACTGAGAAGCTGTGTTGGATTCCTGACTGCGCTGTCTGTGACGGCGTCCCTGTTCGCAATGCCGGTGCTGGCCGATGACGATGCCAGCCTGATGAATCCCCCTGTGGTAGAGGTGGAGCAGGGATCCCTGATGGGCTATATGGACGGAGATACCTATGCGTTTCTGGGTATTCCCTACGCATCCACACCGGAGCGCTTTGGAATGCCTGAGGAGGCGGAGCCCTGGGAGGGTGTCAGAAATGCCCAGGCTTACGGACCGGTTTCCCCCATTCCGGCGCAGCTGACACCGGGTACAGATGAGATGGTTTGGCCCCACCGCTACTGGCTGGAGAATGAGGAGGCGTGCCAGAACCTGAATGTGTGGACCCAGAGCATTGACTCCTCTGCCAAAAAGCCGGTTCTGGTATTCTTCCATGGAGGCGGCTTCCGGAATGGCTCTTCCATTGAGGGAGCAGCCTATGAGGGAGCAAACCTCAGCGAGTACGGCGATGTGGTAGTTGTGACCGTGAACCACAGGCTGAACGCGCTGGGCTTCCTGGATCTGTCCGCCTATGGCGATGAGTACAAATATTCCGCAGTGGCAGGAATTGCGGATCTTGTGGCATCCCTGGAATGGGTACAGGATAATATTGAAGTGTTCGGCGGAGATCCGGACAACGTGACTATCTTCGGACAGTCCGGCGGCGGACGGAAAGTTCAGTCCATCCTTCACTGCCCCAGCGCGGAAGGACTGGTTGACCAGGCCATCATTCTGAGCAGCCAGGATTCCACCGGTGTGGACAGAGAAGCCAATCAGGAAGTGGCGGCAAAGACCATGGAGATCCTTGGCCTGGAAGAGGGCGACGTGGATAGCCTGAAGACTGTTGATGTGGATGATCTGGTGGCAGCTGCCGATGAGGCCCTTGGCGAGGTTGGAATTTCCTGGGGTATGGCGTATGACAACGACTTTTTGACGGAAGAGTACTGTGACTGGGCAGCGGATGTGCCGGTGATGGTTGGAACCGTGTTCAGCGAGAATACCTTTAATACAATTACTTTCGGCGATGGACGTCACAATGAGTGGACGGAGGAGGAGACCCAGCAGTGGCTGACGGAGCGCTACGGTGAGAATGCGGACGCGGCGGCGGAAGAATTCCAGAAAGTATTCCCGGATATGCCCCTGGCGGACGCCTGCTTCTTTGACGGATCCAAGACCGTGACCGCGAGAAAAATCCTGGATGAGCGGATTGCAAGTGGAGCCACAGCTCCCGTATACAGCTATCTGTTTACGTATGAAGCGCCGGTAAATGGAGGAACGACTGCGTTCCACTGCGCTGATCTGATCTATATCTTCCACAATGTGGAACTGCCTGTAGTCAGCCGTGCTACCGGCGGTGCGGACAACGAGGATGCGCTGAAAGTACAGGATACGGTGGCTACCGCAATACTGAACTTCGCAAAGACGGGCGATCCCAGTCAGGAAGGCCTGGAGTGGGCACCCTACACCACAGAAGAACCCAATGTGATGCGCTTCGATGTGGAGAGCAGCTGCTCAGTTCTGGGAGACGAGACTCTGCTTGAACTGGCAACGGCGCAATAATGTTCTGAAGGAGAAGCTTGCTTATGAAAAAACAAAGACAGATTTCAGCCCTGCTGGCAGCCACCATGCTGTTTGGCGCCTGGGGCGCGCAGCCCATATTCGCCGCGGAAGAGGGTGACAATGTGGTCTCCACAAAATACGGGCTGGTTCAGGGCATAAACAGCGAAGATCCCGACTATGCGGAAGTGGTGGAATTCCGTGGAATTCCCTATGCGGCTCCTCCGGTGGGAGAGCTGAGATGGCAGCCACCCCAAGATCCCGAATCCTGGGAAGGCGTTAAAGTGTGTGACACTTACCAGAGTATGCCGATGCAGGATCTGCAGGCGGAAAATAATGAGCCCTATACCTCGGATTTCTATTACGGAGAAATTCCGGAAATGAGCGAGGACTGCCTGTATCTGAATGTAACCACCACAGAGGATAATCTGGTCTCTGACGAGAAAAAGCCTGTTTTTGTCTGGTTCCATGGAGGCGGATTGAACAAATGCTATACAAATGAGCCGGAAGCCAACGGCGAGGCATTTGCCATGAACGGTATCGTGGTGGTATCGGTGGAGCAGCGGCTTGGCGCGTTCGGTTATCTTTCCCTTCCGCAGCTGACGGAGGAACAGGGCCAGAGCGGCAATTATGGACTGATGGATCAGATCAAGGCCCTGGAATGGGTTTACGAGAACATTGAAAACTTTGGCGGCGATCCGGAAAATATCACCATCGGAGGACAGTCCGGCGGAACGACAAAGAGCATGGCCATGGCAGCTTCCCCCATGTGTGAGGCGCCCATCGACAAGATGGTGCTGCAGAGCGGCCTGAAATGGGCTGACACGTATCTCACCCAGGAAGAGGCGGAGGAGAAGGGACAGACCTACCTTTCTGATCTGGGTATTGACCCGGAGATTTCTCTGGATGAACTACGCCAGATGGATACGGAAGAACTGTTTGACACTACCAGCGAAGGCTGGAGCGGACAGATGGTTCAGGACAATCTCTACATTGTATATCCCTCCGTGGCAGAGGCAACCCTCGCCGGAGAATATGACGACATTGCAATCCTTGCCGGCACGAATATCGGAGAGGGCACTGCTCCGGAAGTGACCACTGCGGAAGAGTTCTATGCTTACTATCAGGAGCTGTTGGGTGATCTGTACGATAAGTATGATTTTGAGAACCTGGTGCAGGTGACAGATATGACAGCCGCCATGGTGGCAAGACAGCTGGGCTCCTACGGACTGGGAACAAACGGAAGCCGCAGTCTGATGGTAAACCGCATTTTTGGAGATCTGCTGGATCAGCAGACTGATGGGGCGTCCACGGTTTACACCTACCTGTTTGCCCACATTACGCCGGAGTCCATCACAGACGTTGGGACAGACCGCGCGGCGGCAACCTGGTGGGCATGGCATTCCAGTGAGCTCTGGTATACGTTTAACTCTCTGAGAGAGGGAACCCCGCCGGTTCGGGAGTGGACTGCCTATGATTTCGAGCTTGGAAGGATGATGAACACATACTGGGCAAACTTCATGAAGACCGGTAACCCCAACGGAGAAGGGCTGGTGGAATGGCCTGAATCGGACAGCTCCATGGGATATATAAAACTGGGTGATGGAACGGCCGGTTTCTCCGGTGAGCTTTCCACGCTGGAGCAGCTGATGGAAGAATTTACTGCACAGTACTTCGGTTTTCCTTCGGCGTCCTAGGAGTTATGGGGAAACAAATAGAAAATTTGTTGAGGTGAAGTGAATTTCTGGAAAAGAGACTTTGCGGAAAGGGTGAAAACCCGAAGGCAGGGTCTCTTTTCTTTGGCAGACAGGGGGCAGCCGGAGCATCATTCCTCTTTGAAAACCTCTGGGCCTGTGCTATACTGACAGGAGACAAAAATGGAAGAATAACGGGGAGGAAAGAAGATGGAACAGATGACATTGTTTGATCAGGTGGTCTCCCAGCCGCTGGCAGCCAGGCTCAGGCCCCGGGATCTGGATGAGTTTGTGGGGCAGACCCATCTGCTGGGAAAAGGCAAGGTACTGCGCCGGCTGATCGAGAGCGACCAGGTTTCCTCCATGATTTTCTGGGGGCCCCCGGGGGTGGGAAAAACCACTCTGGCAAGGATCATTGCCGGGCGCACCAGGGCGGCCTTCATTGATTTCTCAGCGGTCACCAGCGGCATCAAGGAGATCCGGACGGTGATACAGCAGGCGGAGGACAACCGCCGCTACGGGGAGAAGACCATCGTGTTTGTGGACGAGATTCATCGGTTCAACAAGGCCCAGCAGGATGCCTTTCTGCCCTTTGTGGAGAAGGGAAGCATCATTCTCATCGGTGCAACCACGGAGAATCCCTCCTTTGAGATCAACAGCGCGCTTCTCTCCCGGTGCAAGGTGTTTGTACTTCAGGCCCTGAAGCCGGAGGAAATAAAAGCCTTGCTGGAAAGGGCGCTGAAAGATCCCCGGGGCTTTGGCAATCAGCAGATTGCCATTTCGGAGGATATGCTGGATATGATTGCCGAATTTGCCAATGGAGACGCCAGGACTGCATTATCCACGCTGGAGATGGTGGTGCTGAACGGAGATCTGGGGGCGGACGGGGTGCTCACCGTGACTAGGGAGACCCTGGAACAGTGTGTGTCCAGAAAATCCCTGCTCTATGACAAGAAGGGGGAGGAACACTACAATCTGATTTCCGCCCTGCATAAATCTATGAGAAATTCCGATCCGGACGCGGCGGTCTACTGGCTGGCCCGGATGCTGGAGGCGGGGGAGGATCCCCTCTATGTGGCCAGGAGGGTGATACGCTTTGCCAGCGAGGATGTGGGGCTGGCGGATAAAGACGCCCTGGGTGTGGCGGTATCCGCTTATCAGGCCTGCCACTTTATCGGGATGCCGGAGTGTACGGTCCATCTGACAGAGGCGGTGGTGTACATGGCCCTGGCACCCAAATCAAACGCTCTGTATAAGGCCTATGAGCACGCCAAGGCGGATGCCCTGAAGCATCTGGCTGAGCCGGTGCCCCTGGTGATTCGAAACGCGCCCACGGACCTGATGGGAGAGCTGGGATACGGCGAAGGTTATCAGTACGCCCATGATGCGAAGGACAAGCTGACCACAATACAGTGCCTGCCGGATGCTCTGCTGGACCGGGAGTACTACCAGCCCACGAACCAGGGCCGGGAGGCAGAGTACGCCAGAAGGCTGGAGCAGATCAAAGACTGGAAGAGACAGCATGGAGCGCGCTACAGGGAGGAACCATCTCCCGGCGGGCCAAGTGGGGCGGCGGGAGCCGGAACGAAGACGGGGAAAACAGAAAAATAAAGAAGAACTGACGGGAGTGAAAAAGATGAGATACACCACAGTAATTTTCGACATGGACGGGACGCTGCTGAACACCCTGGATGACCTGGCGGACGGAGTCAATCATATGATGGATCAATACGGCTATCCGCGAAAGACACGGGAGGAGGTACGCGGGGCTTTGGGAAACGGCGCCAGGTATCTGATGAGCCATCTGCTTCCCCAGGGGGAGGATCATCCCAGGTTTGAACAGATTCTGCAGGAATACGGTGCCTATTATCAGGCTCATTGCCAGATCAAAACCAAGCCCTACGATGGCATTCCGGAAGTGCTGAAGGCGCTGAAGGAGGCGGGGGTTAAGATGGCTATTGTTTCCAACAAGGGAGACGGGGCGGTGAAGGAGCTGAACCGACAGTATTTTTCTCAGTACATCCACACTGCAGTGGGGGAGAAGCCCGGGATTCGCAGAAAGCCCTGCCCGGATTCCGTGCTGGAGGCACTGCGCCTTCTGGATGGTGATTTGCAGAAGGCCCTCTATGTGGGGGATTCGGAGGTGGACTATGAGACGGCGTCCAATGGGAAGATGGCCTGCGCGCTGGTGAGCTGGGGGTTCCGGGACCGCTCATTTTTGGAAAATTTTTCTTCCGATTATCTGGTTGATCAGCCCGAAGAATTGCGGCGG
>DBFBJF010000106.1:0-9167 GCA_048203265.1 Candidatus Merdiplasma sp. | reverse complement strand
CACAGGCTCCATCATCATCTTCAGGATCTCCGCCACCTGCTGGCGGGGCATATTCATCCATCCGGCCAATTCCTCCACCGATGGCTCCCTTCCCAGATTCTGGGCCAGTTTCCTGGACATTTTCCGCATGCGGTTTACCGTCTCCACCATGTGAACCGGGATACGGATCGTCCTTCCCTGGTCCGCAATGGCCCTGGTAATCGCCTGACGGATCCACCAGGTAGCGTAGGTGCTGAACCGGTATCCCTTCCGGTAATCGTATTTATCCACCGCCTTCATCAATCCCAGGTTTCCCTCCTGGATCAAATCCAGCAGCAGCATTCCTCTGCCCACATAGCGCTTGGCGATGCTGACCACCAGCCGCAGGTTTGCCTCCGCCAGTCTCTTGGCCGCCTCTCCGTCTCCCGCCGCAATCCGCTGAGACAGTTCCATCTCTTCCTCTTGAGTCAGCAGCGGGACCCGTCCGATTTCTTTCAAATACATATGCACCGGATCTTCGCTGGAAATGCCCTCGGGCAAAGTCAGCTCTTCGATCATCTTCTCTTCCGGCGCCTCAAGCTTACCTGATACCATAGGAATTCCTCCTTATGGCATAAGTGTTGCCTTATTCCAGAGAAATATGCAGCCGGTTCAGCTCCTGCAGCTTTCTTTTCTTCTCAATCGCTCTCTGCAGGGCAGACATATCCGTGGGATCCATCTGCTCATTGCTCTGCTCCAGGGATGCCTCCAGGACCTTCCCCAGCGTTTCCCGCATGGCTTTCTTTGTCTCCTCCTGAGACTGAACCGGTACCTTGGTATGAAACAGCTTAGCTGCCTGCCGCTGCCGTTCCGGATCTTCAAAATGATCGATAATCTGAGCCGGATTGGGAGCTCCCTGTTCCAGCTGGGCAAAGAGCAGCCGGGCCACCTCCCGATAGAAATCCGTGGTAAAATCCTCCGGGGTCAGATAGGGTTTCACCGCCTCATAAAACCCCCGGTATTCTGTCAGCCAGGTGAGCAGCATTCCCTGAGATTTATTCAGGCCGTCCTCCTTCTGAACATTTTTTCTGGGAGACGCCGGTTCCGGCCTGGGAGCCGTCTCTCCCTGCATCAGGCTGCGCAGCACCATTTTCCGCAGGCCCTCAAAGCTGGTATGGTATTGCTGGGCCACAGCCTCAATATAGTTTTCCCGCTCCACCTCCAGCTCAAAACCGGCAATTTTTCTGGCGGTTTCCAGGAAAAACCGGGTTTTCGCCTCCGGATCTTTCATATCGTACTGCTGCTCCAGAACGGAAATCTCAAACATGAAACTGTTCTGGGCCTGATCCAGCCGTTCCTGGAACGGCTCCGTCCCCATGTTTTTAATAAATTCATCCGGATCCTTGTAGGGCTTCAAATTCAGCACTCTGGCGGTCACTCCCGCCTCCCGCATCAGAGGAATTGCCCGCAGGGCAGCCCGGATTCCGGCCTCATCGCTGTCATAGCTTAAAATCACCTCGTCTGTGTAGCGCTTCAGCAGGGAGGCATGCTGGCTGGTCAGGGCAGTTCCCAGGGAGGCCACCGCATTGGTAAAACCAGCCTGGTGCATGGCAATCACATCCATATATCCTTCACAGACAATCAGATATTTCTTTCTGGAGCTGCGGGCCACGTTCAGCCCGTATAGGTTCCGGCTCTTGTCAAATACCTTGGTTTCCGGGGAATTGAGGTATTTGGGCTTGCCATCCCCCATCACCCGTCCTCCAAAACCGATAATCCGGTTGTTCACGTCCATGATGGGGAACATGACCCGGTTCCAGAATTTATCTGTCATCCCCCGTCTCTCGTCCACGTTCATCAGTCCTGACTGACGCAGCAGTTCATCGGAGATTCCCTTCTGCTTCAGATACCGGTACAGCCCATCGCTGCGGCGCCCCGCATACCCAAGCCCGAAGCTTCGCATCGTCTCTCTGCTCAGCCCTCTGCCCTCCAGATACTCCATTCCCGGCTTTCCGTCCTCCGAGCGAAGCTGATAATAATAATAGGTTCCGGCTATCTTATTTACCTCCAGAATGGCAGTGCGCAGATCGTGCTGCCGCTTTGCCTCCGGCGAATACTCCTGTTCGGGCAGCTTCACGCCAGCCCGGTCCGCCAGAAACTTCAGCGCCTCGGGAAAAGTAAAATTTTCATACTCCATAATAAAGGTGATCACGTTTCCCCCTGCTCCGCATCCAAAGCAGTAATACATCTGCTTGGAAGGGCTGACGGAAAAGGAGGGAGTCTTTTCATTGTGGAAAGGGCAGAGCCCAAAATAGGAGCTGCCCTTTCGCTGCAGTTTCACATATCCTGAAATCACATCCACAATGTCATTTCTTGACCGTACTTCCTCAATTACATCCTCCGGATAGTACATATCCATATCTCCTTGTCACATTTCAGCTTTTATCATTATACATTCCAGGATTTCGGCACAAACAGTTCCGTAAATTTCTGGATGGAATATTGATCCGTCATACCGGATATGTAGTCGCAGACTACCCGTTCCTTCTGCTCCCCCTTCTCTTCAATGAGCATAAGATATTCCTCCGGCATCTCATCCACATGCTTTTCATAATATTCATAGAGGGTCTGAAGCAGGCCCATGGCCCTTCCCTCCTCATGCTTGGCCACCGGATTGTAATACACGTTGGCAAACATAAATTTTCTCAGCTCCTGCATGGTGGTCTCCATGTGGGGAGACATGACAATGTCATTGATCCCCATGCTGTTGCGGATCACGTCATGAATCAGCGTATTCAGCCGTTCTCTGGTGGAATAGCCCATCACCTGGCGAAACTCCAGAGGGATGTCCTCCTCCTTCAGAATACCGGCCCGCTCCGCGTCATCGATATCATGATTAATATAAGCAATCTTGTCACAGTAGCGCACAATTTTTCCCTCCAGGGTATGGGGTGTCCCGCTGGTCCTGTGGTTCAGGATACCGTCTCTCACCTCCCAGGTAAGATTCAGCCCCTCCCCCTTCTTTTCCAGCAGTTCCACCACCCGGACGCTCTGCTCATAGTGGGCAAAGCCACAGGGGCACACCTCATTGAGCGCCCGCTCCCCGGAATGCCCAAAGGGCGTATGGCCCAGATCATGGCCCAGGGCAATGGCATCCACCAGATCATCGTTGAGCCGCAGCGCCTTGGCAATGGTTCTCCCCAGCTGGGAAACCTCCAGCGTGTGAGTCAGCCTGGTACGGTAATGATCTCCCTGGGGGCTCAGAAACACCTGAGTCTTGTGCTTCAGCCGCCGGAAGGATTTACTGTGGAGAATCCGATCCCGGTCCCTCTGATACACCGTGCGGATGTCACAGGGAGGTTCATATCGCTCCCGCCCCTTGCTCCTGCTGCTGAATGACGCATAGGGACTGAAAATCAAAAACTCCCGCTCTTCCGCTTCCTCTCTGATCCTCATCCTGCATCCCTCCCTGCTCAACAAATTGATGCATTTTATTTTAGCACAATTTTAGTCCTCTGTCATTAAGTTGCAGAAAATTCGGTATTACTCTTCACAGCCGTTTCAGAATTGACAGCAGCTGTGTCGTGCGCGCGTAAGTATCGGTCATCTCCAGGTCCCCGCCTTCAGCGTATCTCCCCTCACCTCCAAAATTACCGCGCCATCCCGGTCTGTGCGGTACACCTGAACTCCCGCCTCCTTTAGACGTTCCAGCACTTCCTCTGCCGGATGACCATAGCGGTTGTTCTCTCCGCAGGAGATCACACCGATCTGCGGGCAGAAGGCCTCCAGCAGTTTCCGGGATGTGCCGTTTTTCGATCCGTGGTGCCCCACCTTCAGCAGGGTCAGCTCCGGCGGCTGATCCTGCAGTTCTTCCAGCAGCCTCTGTTCTCCCTTTGCCTCCAGATCCCCCGTAAACAGAGCCCGGATCTGTCCGTACTCCAGCAGCAGCACCATGGAGTCTTCATTGGAATCCCCGGTGGCCCGTTCCTTTGTGGGATGAAGGCAGGTCAGCCTCAATTTTCCGCTTGTCAGGCTGCCGCCTCCCGTGATTCTTTTCACCGGAATTTGTTGTTCCCTGGCCAGCGCAGTGATTTGTTCCAAATGCTCTTCCTCATATCCCGTATCCGCCACAACCACCTGATCCAGCGTAATCCCTCCACCATTGTTTCCCAGGAAATTTCTCTCATAGCTCTCCAGCAGTTCCACAATTCCATTGACGTGGTCACTGTCACCGTGGGAGAGAAAAACGGCGTTCAGTCTGGAAATGCCGTAGTATTTCAGCGCTCCCTCCATCCGATACTGCCATACCCCTTTCACGGAACTGCTGCCCCCGTCGATGAGGCAGGCAAAGGAACCAGCCTGCACCAGGATCCCGTCTCCCTGTCCCACATCCAGGCAGACGATGCGAAGTCCGGGCAAGGGACGCCAGAACACCGCCAGCATCGCCCCGGCCAGCAGCCCCAGCCCCGCCAATCTCCGCCGGACTCCTACGCTCTTTTTCCCGCGTCGCCGCCCCTGTTTTAAACTGTGTTGTACGGATTTCCATTTCTCATCCAGGGCATCCCCCTTTATAGTCAGAAACCACACCAACGCCAGGAGCAGGTAGAATAAAACGATCTGCCCCATGCCCGGCCGCCCGGTGATCACCACCGCACCCGGCAGCTTCCTCTCAAACCGGCAGAGCGCCTCAAACAATTCCAGCAGATAGTGACAGGGGGAAGCCGCCACCGTTCCCAGCGGAACAGAGATGCAGCCGATGATCCCCCCGGCCAGCCCAGATACCATCAGCAATGACATGCAGGGAAGCACCGCCAGATTGACCAGCACTCCATAGGGCGTAATCTGATAGAAAAAATACATCACAACCGGCATTGTTCCAAGAGTAACTGCCAGCGAGGATTGAAAGGATGCTCCCACTTTTCCCGGCAGCGGAAAGAGCCGTTCACACAGAGGAGTCAGAAAGTGCAGAGACAGCACGCATCCAAAAGACAGGAGGAAGCTGCCGTCCCAGAGATATTCCGGCGATGTCAGCAGAACAACAGTGGCCGCCAGAGACAGGGAGGTCAGTCCATCGTTGGTTCGCCCGAAAATCTGGCTTCCCAGCCACAGTCCGTACATCAGGCAGGCCCTCTGGGCTGATACACTCATCCCCGTCATCAGACAGAAGGAAACGATCAGAAAACCGGAGAGGATCCCGGACAGTAAAAAAGACAGCCGAAGCCTTCTCAGCAGCCGGTACAGCCCTCTTCCCAGCAGTGTGATGTGAAGGGAGGAGATGGCCAGTACATGGGCAATTCCACCTTCCTGATAGATTTCTTTGATCTCCCGGGGCAGACCTGAGCGGTCTCCCAGTGTGATGGCAGCGATCGTCCCTGCCTGTTTCTCTCCGAGTACCTTCTGGTAGGACGTCTGCAGCCTTTGCCGGATACCGGATAAAAGCCTCACCAGGCTGCCTTTCTGCTCTGCCTCCATCAGAATTTCGCCCTCCTGAAGGGTGCACAGAACTTTCCTGGGCAGATAATAGGAAGCGCTGTCAAATTGGCCCGGGTTTCCCGCACTTCCCAGAGATTTCAGATCCCCTTCCAGAAGCACTCTGCTGCCCACAGCAGCCGTCTGTTCCCCCTCAAGGTAAACCATCATCTGATAACCGCCGCTGTCCTCACCTTTGTCTTCGCTGTAAAAATCTGTCTTTAAAGTTGCATGATCAATGGATGTTTTTTCAGAAATTTGACTTGTGTCAGAACTGCATTTTTGAACAATGAAATGATTAAGATAAAGCCGTATTCCGCTGTCAGTCGTTTCACGGGACCTCACAGTCCCAATCACCCGCGCTCTGCCTGAAAAGACGTTTTCGCCGGCCTCACGCATATCCGGGGGCGCGCCGTCCTGCGCCCCCAAAAGTTTGCCTAACATCAACACTGCCACCAGAAATACCGCCGCAATACATACCGGCCGTCTTCTCATGAGCGATCCCCCGTCAGAGCGGGATCCACGCCCACTCCTCTGTCCCGGCTCTGAAGCCCGCCGCTTCCGTCTCCGGCAGTCGTCTCAGTCGTCCGGGCCTCCGTCTGGATTTCCGTCTCCTGCTCCGGGAGGGGTTCCGAGAGAACTTCCGTCTCATCCCCATCCTCATCCAGGAAAATTTCCGTCAGGGGCTCCGCTCCGCTGCCGCCCGCCTCAATGATGTCCGCGTTTCTCTCAAATACCTGATCCAGATTCACCTGGTTTCGGAACCGTACATCCGTCTCCCCGTTGATCTCAAACTGGACGCCCTCCACATCACAGGCGTCAATAATTGCGTCCACGAAGGCGTACAGGCAGGTCTCCGGATCCACACTGCTGCCCTCCGGCACCTGATTGAAGGTATCATCCAGGTCAATCACGCAGATGTCACCAGAGATGGTGACGTGATTGATCCCCACACCGGGATCCACCACCGCCTGAAGCTGGTCATTCACCGGCCCCCGGATAATCTGCTCCACAATCACCTGTTCCATAATCAGGTTGCTGGAATAGTACACATTCCGGGTTTCCCGGGCAATCTTATCCCCCGTTGCGTTGCCGAAATAGAGGTTCAGCGTCACATAATGGTACGAATTAATGCCCTCACCCCTGGTGTCGATAAACGTATTCTCATCCATGGCCGGGACCTCATATCCATCGTCATCCGTCAGCGGCTGCCCGTCCACGGTAAAACGAACCCGCATCACTCCGGGAAGCTGCACCAGGGTCTTCACCAGCCCGGCCTGCAGCAGTACTTCCTGCACATTGGAGATGCCCAGATAAGCGGCGTTAAAATCCACCTGCAGCTCATCAATCCCCATGGTGCACCCGTTGATTTCCACGCCAAGGGGCAGGGCGCTGCTCACATCCGTATCCGGAGGATTCTGAAACTGTTCCAGAAGTTCTGTCATAATTCCGTCAAAGCTCTCCGACTGAGGGGCGTAACTCCTCTCCTCCAGCCGCGTTCCCTCCAGATTGGTGTAAAAAATTATATATTCTGTTTCATCACTGGACGCGCTGTCTGTTCCCATAATCCGGTCACATCCGCAAAGGCACAGGGCAATCATCAGAAAAAACAGCGCGAAATATCTTTTACCCGCCATAATGCTCTCCTACGGCACATATTTGAGCGGAATCCGTACCGTAAAGGTGGTTCCCTCCCCTTCCTTGCTGTACACACGCACCGCGCCGTGATGCATCAGCACAGCGCTTCTGGTGATGGCAAGGCCCAGTCCGGTTCCGCCGATCTCGCGGGAATGGGACTTATCCACCCGGTAAAACCGCTCAAAAATATGCTCCTGATCCTCCTGAGGTATACCGATACCAGAGTCTTCCACTTTCACATAGAAAAAGGTGTTGTCCACATTCAGGGATACGTGAACCCACCCGTTCTCCTTATTATACTTAATGCCGTTTTCCACCAGATTCGACAGAGCCAGGGTCAGCTTTGTCTCATCCACCTGGGCAATAATGGGCTTAAAACTCTCCAGCACAAGCTCAATATTATTCTTTGCCGCAATGGGACGAAGCCGCTTCAGGATCAGCTCAATCAAATCATTGATATTGGTCTCCTTGATGTTGATATCCGAAGACTTTTTATCCATCTTCACCAGAGACAGCAGATCTGTGATGATCTTATTTTCCCGGTCAATCTCCTCCGCAATATCTGTCATAAATTCCCGGTACAGCTCATTGGGCACCTCGCCCTGTTCTGCCTGGGCCACCAGGGAATCCGCCAGCACCTTCATGGAGGTCAGCGGCGTTTTCAGCTCATGGGACACGTTGGATACAAACTCCTGCCGGGAATCCTCCTGCACCTTCATGCGCTTCAGCATCCGGTTATAGGCTTCCGAGAGCAGCTCCGTTTCCGTGTAATCCGGTATGGAAATGTCCTCCTCCATGAAAGTGCCCTTCATCTCTTCCAGAGAGGCCGTCACCTTTCCAAAGGGTTTTACCAGCAGCCGGGCTCCATAGAAAGCCACCGCCAGCACCACCACCGTCAGCACCACCTGAAGCACAAACACGGTGGAACCCAGCTCCTCCCGCCCTGCGCGAATATCATTTGTGGGGACGCTGATGATCATTACGCCCTCCATCTCCAGCGTCACCTCATCCTGCACCGGGACGGTCACTTCCAGAAATTCATCGGTACTGTTATAGCTGTCCGTCTCAGCCCCCTGATAGCAGCGCAGCACTTCCTCCGCCACGATCACTTTTCCCTCATCAATTCCGTAGGTGTCCTTGATGATGCGGAAATTGCTGTTCACGATCACCACCCGACCGCTGTAGAGACTGCCCAGCTGAGACAGCTCCGTCTCAATCAGCTCTGATCTGCTCCCCTCCATGTATCCGGACTCACAGAGCTGCTCCGCGATCATCTGACACTGGCTGCGTATCTGTGAAGCCCGGGAGGAAATCGTCTGCTTTTCATAATTCTCCAGAATCCCGTGTTTTAAGAGATTAATCGGTATAATCCCCACCAAAAGCAGGATCAGCAGCAGGCGAATCCAAAGGCTCTTGGCGTATCGCTTCAATAATTTCTTAATGCTGGAAATAATAGACCACCTCTGTTGCATTTCTTAATTTTATGTGACATTCCATAGCCTTATCCTACCTTGTATTACTCCGTAAAATCTCTTGCAATTTCGGCGTTTCCTGTCATTATCACACACCCAATCACCTTACCTGATTTTATACCGTCTCGGATAACATTTTGCATTCCGTGGTAACAACATGGTAACAGATTTTGGATGCTGTAACGACATCATTTTAACACATGCACAGGCACATTTCCAGATTATTTTTAGGGAGTTGGTTTCATATTTTAGGGTGTTGTCCGTTACGTAAGGGCGCGATCCGTATTTTCCAGCCGACACAGAAAAGGAGGCCACAACGACCTCCAATCTGACAGCGCGGCATCATGCGGCGGCACCTCCGTCATACCACTCCCAGAAGCTCTTGCTTGGGATGCGGATCAGCTGTCTGCCAAAGCGTTCAACCCTGAACGGGCACTTGTCCGATCCCAGTAGAGCGTATAAGCTGTTTTCTCCGATCCGCAGGAGCACAGCAATCTCTGCAGGGGTCAAAAAAACTTGAGCGCGAAGCTCATTGATGTCGTCGATAGTACGGATCGCCAAATTATTTTTCTTCTTCATAGCGATATCCTCCTTAAATAAGAGTAGGCTTACGCCCCTATCGCCTTAGCT
>DBFBJF010000105.1:0-5210 GCA_048203265.1 Candidatus Merdiplasma sp. | reverse complement strand
TTATAAAGCAAAGCGGGACAAAGTGATTTTAAAACAGGTGTCGGCCTCCTTTGAGGAGGGGATCTTCTATGCCATTGTGGGGGCCAGCGGTTCCGGGAAAACCACCTTCCTCTCCCTGCTGGCTGGGCTGGACCGCCCGGTTTCGGGAAACATCCTGTATCAGGGGGAGGATATACGGAAAAAGGGACTGAATTACCATCGCAGGCATCATATTTCCCTGGTATTCCAGAACTATAACCTGATTGATTATCTCACGGCGGAGGAGAACGTCAGGCTGGGCGGAGATAAAAACGCCGGAGAGCTTCTGGGGCAGATGGGGATACCCAGGGAGGACTGGAAACGGAATGTCATGCAGCTTTCCGGCGGACAGCAGCAGCGGGTGGCCATTGCCCGGGCGCTGGCCAGTGAGGCCAGGGTGCTCCTGGCCGACGAGCCCACGGGAAATCTGGACGAGAGCACGGCGGGAGAGATCATTGAGCTTTTGAAAAAAACGGCCCACCAGATGGGAAAGTGCGTGATCGTGGTCACCCACAGCAGGCAGCTGGCAGAGGAGGCGGATGAGGTGCTGGAGATCAGCCAGGGAACACTGCGCAGAAAAGGAAAATAACTTGCATTTCCGGGCTGCCTGTATTATTCTTTTGATACAGGCAGCAGCTATGCCGGGGACTGCCGCCATATCCAGCTTCTCTTTCCGGAGAGGCGCGTGTATTGGCACTGTTCAAGGAGGAGATAGCGATGACGAAACTGGGACAGATGATATGGGATGACGCAGTAAAAAAAGGCAAAGAAGAGTGGGAACGCATCGGCCGGGAGCAGGGCGAACGCCAGGCTTCGGAACGCTACAGCCGGCTGATTCTGATACTCAGCCAGGAAAACAAAACGGATCAGATCATTCGGATTGCCTCAGATCCGGCGTACCGGGAAGCGTTGTACAGACAATACGGGATTGTTTCGGATGGGAAATGACAAGGGGAGGCTGTCGGATATTTTTGCGGCAGCCTCCTTTTGTGTCAGGTCAGCTTCCAGCTGATAGCCTCTTTTCTGGCATTTAGAAAATCTGCGTAAAGGCCGGGCTGGTTTTCCAGCTCCTCGTGGGTTCCCTGCTGTATGATATGACCGCCGTCCAGTACCAGGATCTGATCTGCGTGGCGGACCGTTTTCAGACGGTGGGCGATCATAACGATAGTTTTTTTATAGGTCAGCGACCGGATAGCCTGCTGGAGCTGAGCCTCGTTCTCCGGGTCTACGCTGGCTGTGGCCTCATCCAGGATAATGATAGGCGCATCTTTCAGCATGGCCCGGGCGATGGAAATGCGCTGCTTTTCCCCGCCGGAGAGGGTACCGCCTCCTTCCCCTAAAACCGTGTCGTAGCCGTCAGGCAAGGCCATGATAAAGTCATGGCAGCAGGCAGCTTTCGCAGCTTGAATTACCTGAGCACGGGTGGCATCCGGCTTTCCAAATTTAATATTGTTTTCAATAGTATCTTGGAAGAGATAGACATTCTGAAATACCATGGAAATGTTTTTCATCAGACTGTCCAGCTTGTACTCCCTCACATCATGGCCGCCCACCAGAATTTTTCCACCCTGTATATCCCAAAACCGTGCGATGAGACTGCACATGGTAGTCTTGCCGCCGCCGGAGGGTCCTACAATTGCAGTGGTGCTTCCACTGGGGACGGTCATACTCACATGATCCAGAATTTTCCTGTCTTTATCTTCTGACTGGTAGGAGAAGGATACATCCCGGAAGCAGATGGAGGAATCTTCAGGAATAATCGGAGCTCCATCAATATCCATGGTGGGGGTGTCATCGATGGAGTTGGCTTTATCCATGGAAGCTCCCAGCATCTGCAGATTATCTGCCATATTTCCGGCGCTCTCCAGTTCAGCATAGAGCATAAAAGAGGCGATCAGCATCAGCAGGCACCGGGCCAGGGAAAGTGTTCCACCGGAGTAAAAAGCCAATGCGCATACAGCAATAGCCACAGCAAAGAGCCGTACTGTAATCTGGCGGATTCCCATCCACGGCGCCACAGATTTTTCCAAAGCCAGAGCCTTTTGGCAGCTCTCATCCACGGTTTTCTGCACGGTCTGGCTGCTGTCCCGGTCCAGGCCATAGGATTTCACCACACTCATTCCCTGAATGTATTCCAATACGGCTTCTACTAGATCAATCTGCGCATGCTGCCTCGCAGGACTGGTTTTCAGCAGAGCACGCTGTGACAGCTCCGTTACGCCCAAATAGGCCAGAATACCGATGATGGCCAGCAGACCGAGGCGCCAGTCCGCCACAGCCAGCCCCAGACACAGGGCCAGGGTGTTGAGAAAACCTCCCACAACGCTCACCAGACACCGGGAGGCGTTGTTTTCTACATCACTCAGGGTAGTAGTGACAACAGCAGTGATATTGCCCAGAGAGTTATCATTAAAGTATCCCATGGGGATGTACCGGAGCCGGTCACCAATGTGGATTCGCTTTTCCGCCACCATAAAGTAACCGGTCTCTGTCTCGGCATTGGTGGACCAGTAGGAGCAGGCAGCCCGTCCTGCCATTGAGATCAGCATCACACTGATGACAAGCCACAGGTTCAGAGGTGCGTTTCCCAGCAGAATATCCAAGGTGAACATAAGAGCAGCAAACTGGAGGGCGGAGAACACTGCCCCTAAAAACGAGACAATCATAGATTTTATCAGAAGGCTCCGATGGCTTCCTGAAAAATCTGTAATTTTTTTTAAAACGCTGAACATCGATTATACCTCCTTTTCGTCCCTGGTGCCAAGATAAGATTCCCACATTTGCCGGTACAGAGGGCAGCTGGGCAGCAGCTCTTCCTGGCTGCCGAGGCCGATGATGCGCCCGTTTTCCACCACCGCAATCTGATCCGCATCGGCGATTGTGCCCAGCCTGTGCGCGATGACAATTAATGTTTTGCCCCGGGTCAGATTGGAAATGGCGCGCTGTATGATAGCCTCATTTTCCGGGTCAATGCTGGCTGTGGCCTCGTCCAGGATAATGATGGGCGCGTCCTTCAGCATGGCCCGGGCGATGGAAATACGCTGCTTTTCCCCGCCGGACAGATGACCGCCGCCTCCGCCGCAGATGGTATCATAACCGTGCTCTAATCCACGGATAAACTGGTCGCATCCGGAGGCTTTTGCCGCTGCTTCCACCTGGCTGTCTGTGGCGGAAAGATTGCCCATGCGGATGTTTTCCCGGACTGTTCGGTCAAAGAGATAATTGTCCTGGGATACGTAGGCAATCTGGCTGTTAAGCTGTTCCAGAGGAATATTTCTGACATCCACGCCTCCCAGCGTAATGGAACCGCTTGTCACATCCCAAAATCCTGCAATGAGTTTGGCAATCGTACTCTTACCGGAACCGGAGGGACCCACCAGGGCAGTGACCGTGCCGGGGGAGATCGCCAGAGAGATGTCATGGAGAACTTCCCCGGTTTTCTGCCCGTAGGTAAAGGAGACATGATCCAGGCGGATAGAACGATTTTGAAGCGGAGCGTTCTGATCCGGTCTGGTAAGCTCCGGCCCGTCCAGGATGGAGGAGATCTCCTCCACATTTGTGCCGACAACGGCCAGCTCATCCACAAACGTCATGGCTGCCAGCAGAGGACCGGTAAGGCCCAGGGTCAGGATCACGATGGTGAGAAAAGTGGCGGCGGAAAGACTTCCTCCGGACCACAGAAGCAGACCTGCCGGGAGGACGGGGAGCAGTACCGAGGGGATGACCGCCTGCATGGCTGCCATGAACTTCTGATTTTCTGCCATCCAGTCCACGTAATACTGCGCGTTGGCGGTTACCGCGTCAGAGTAGCGTTTGTAAGATCCGGCAGACTGGCTGAAGGCTTTTACCACCTGAATACCCCCCACATATTCCACAATGGCGTTGGCCATGTGCCGCCCCACTTCTACAGCTCCCTGCCAGCGGGAACCATAAGTTTTGGCGCTCTGCATGGAAATTATAATACCGATTACCGTTGTGACCAGCGAAGCCAGCCCCATGCGCCAGTCCAGCACAAAGATGTACACCGCAATGGCCAGGGGAACCAGCAGGTTGGCGGTCATTTCCGGAAGCAGATGGGCCAGCGTGGGTTCCATTCCCTCCACCCGGTCCACAATAGTGGTTTTGTACTGCCCGGATGGAGTATCCAGTATGGTGCCCATAGGCATTCTCCCAAGTTTGGCCAGTAGTGCCTGGCGGACCTTGCGCAGAGTGTGATAGGTAACCGTGTGGGACAGACTGGTGGACAGGGTGGAAAACAGAGCCTTACCCAGATAGCCTGCCAGTGAGAGTGCGCACCAGGGAAGGCACTGAGGCAGACCGCCGTCCGCCAGCAGCAGACGGATCATTTCCGCCACACAGAAGTAAGGCAGCATTCCACAGGCGACACTGAGAATGGCGAGCAGGATAGAACCCACAAAGCCGCTGTGATAGGGCCCGGCCCATGTCCAGAGGACGGACCAGGGGGAAGGTTTTTTTTGTTCATCCATAGAACTCATCTCCTTAATTATATTTTTATATCGCCAGAAGCAATGCCGGTCTTTTGCAGTAAGGCGGGACAAATGTCTCAGAAAAGATTTGGATTGCTCCAGGTTTTCAGAAGATAATGAGTTAGAAATATCTAACCAAAGATGGAAAAGAAAGGGACTACCTGGGCGGCATCCCTAAAATCTTAAACCATCCGGCGGAATAGAAATCACGCAGGCTGACCATGTAACCGAAGGCCTTCTCCCGTGGCATATCGTGACGGATGGTCTCAAACATGCCGGAAAAGAGCGAATTGGCTACAATATGTACCAGTTCCTCATCAATCTGGTGAATATGCATTCCGGCTTCCTCCATTTTGGAAATCAGAGCTATACTGGCGTCCACCTCAACCTGGGTCAGCACATCAATGTAGCTCACATATTTCGTCCCCTCGGAACAGCAGGCGATCAGCTTGAAAGCGTCAAAATGGTCATAGAGATATTCCATCATCCACATCTGTCCATCGTCTGAGATTTCCGGCAGATTGGTCAGCGCCTCTTCCAGTGGAAGCTGGGCAAAGGACTGTTGGATTTCGCGGTAGCGCTGTTCCAGTTCCCGGGCAGG
Source organism: Candidatus Merdiplasma sp. (assembly GCA_048203265.1). Classification (GTDB taxonomy): domain Bacteria; phylum Bacillota; class Clostridia; order Lachnospirales; family Lachnospiraceae; genus Merdiplasma. The sequence continues at coordinate 104 of DBFBJF010000105.1, read as the reverse complement.
CTGAGCCACCAGCTCCTCAAACAGATCCTCCTTGCCCCGGTAATATTTGTAGATCGCTCCGGTGGTGACACCGGCCTGGGCGGCGATATCCCGCAGCTGGGCTC
>DBFBJF010000104.1:0-3588 GCA_048203265.1 Candidatus Merdiplasma sp. | reverse complement strand
CACAGGGCTGATGGAAAAGGAATGGAAGGGGGCCTGGGTAGGAGGGCCCATGCTGGAGGAGGATACCTTTTGGTTCAGGACTCAGTTGGGCGGCCTGAAAAATACCAGGCGGGCAGTTGCCTTTGTGGCCAGTCCCAATTACTATGTGCTTACGGTAAATGGGCAGAAGAGTACGGATACCGTATTAAATAATGCCTGGACAGATTGTGAAAAAACATTGCTTTACGGTGTGTTTGACATTACAAAGCTGATGCGGGACGGAGAAAATGTGTTTGGGATGGAGGTGGGAAACGGCTGGAATGCTCTTGAAATGGGATTTCACCAGTACGGGCTGGGAGAGCATCTCTTTTCACTCCAGATATGTATCACCGACGAAACGGGAGCTCTACAATGGTTTCGTCCGGAACCTGTCCAATGGGAATATACGGTGGAAGGTCCCGTGAGGATGAACAGCATTTACAACGGGGAAGACTATGATGCCCGCATGGAGCTGGGAAACTGGGATACTCCTGAGTACAATAGAGAGCAGACAGGCGTTGTCTGGAAATGGGCCGTGGAGTTTGAACCCCCCGCCGGGACAGTAAAAGCCCAGGTGATGGAGCCTATAAGGGTAGTGCGCCTGATCCGGCCGAAAACGGTCCGGGAGCTTCCAGATGGGAGTTTTGTTTTCGACATGGGGCAGAATTTTGCCGGATGGGCAAAACTGAAGGTTTGCGCTGAGGAGGGAACGAAAATCACTTTGGAATATGCGGAGTTGGAATACGAGGATCATACCCTGAATAAGTTGTCCCTCAGAGGGGTACGGGCGGCGGAGACATACATATGCAGGGGAAATGGCGAGGAGATCTTTGAGCCCAGCTTCACCTATCACGGGTTTCGCTATGTCCGATTATCGGGGCTTACCTATGAGCCGAAGGAAGATACTCTGGTGGGCTGTGTAGTCCGTTCAGCGGTGGAAAAGACGGGATATTTCCAGTGTTCCAATAACTTGCTCAATCAGCTTCAGAGTAATATTCAATGGACGGAGGAGAGCAATCTTCACGGTATTCCCACAGACTGTCCTCAGCGGGATGAGCGTTTAGGCTGGCTGAATGATATGACAGTACGCAATGAAGCAGCGCTGTACAATTTCCGGCTGGCGTCTCTCTACACCAAGTGGCTGGGAGATATACGTGACACCCAGGGAGAAAAGACCGGCGCAATCTCGGATACGGCCCCATACAGGAGATTCGGACAGAGGCCGGCGGATCCCGTATGCAGCTCATTTTTGCTGATCCCCTGGAATATGTACTGCCAGTATGGAGACAGACGGGTGCTGGAGGAAAACTATCAGGGAATGAAACGGTGGGCAGATTACCTCCTGCGAAATTCCCAGGATTACATTTTGCCCTATGCGCCCTTTGGAGATTGGGCAGCTCCGGCGGAAGGAACTGATCAAAATAGTATTGGGGGAGGCGCTGCTTCCAGTATCACATCCCCCAGGCTGATGGCTACGGGATATTTGTTCTATGACTGTGAACTGATGGAAAAAGTAGCAGGAATCCTTGGGCGTGAGGAGGACCAAGAATTCTACAGAGAGCAAAAAGAACTGGTAAAGACGGCGTTTCAGAAAGCGTTTTACCATGACAAAGAAAAGTATTATGGAAAAAACAGTCAGGCCAGTAATACATTTCCTCTTTACTTGGGATTGGTTACGCAGGAAGATAAGAGAGCAGTGCTGGATCATCTGCTGAAGGATATTGTGGAGACCCATCAGATGCATTTGACTACTGGAAATCTATGCAGCAGGTATATCATTGAGGTGTTGTTGACAGAAGGGTATGAGGATGTGGCTTATGAGCTGCTGACCCAGACCACCTATCCCAGCTGGGGCTACATGATTGAGAATGGGGCCACTACGATCTGGGAACGTTGGGAGAAAGTGACAGAACCCGGAACGCTGAGCAAGATGGCATCTTATAACCATCCCATGAATGGGGCTGTAGGGGTTTGCTTTTACAAATATTTGGCGGGAATAAGAGCGGATGAGAGTGAACCGGGATTTCGAAATGTGAAGATCTGTCCAATTCTCCCGGCGAAACTGGAGATGGCTCATGCGAAGATCGATACGATCAGAGGAAGGGTGGAGAGCAGATGGGAGAAAAAGGAGCGGGAGCTTTGCCTGGAGGTTTCGATCCCCTTTAATTGTACGGGAGAGATTTTTGTTCCGGTAGAAGGAGAGGATAAAGACAAATTGAGGGTTGATGTGGATGGAGTTTGCGCTTTCCGAGATGGAAAGGGGCGGGCCGCAGAAATCCCGTTTGTGGAAAGCATGGAGCCGGAAGACGGGTATTTGGTTTTCCGGGTGGCATCAGGAAACTATACATTTGTGAGAACATGGGAACAGTAGGAAAAAGAGGAGTGGTATCTATGGGACAGGATTACAAGATACAGTTTGACTCAATCAGTATGGAATTCCCGGGAGTTTTGGCCCTTGACCAAGTCAGTTTTGGAATCCGCAGGGGAAGTGTTCATGTGATGATGGGGGAAAATGGAGCGGGGAAATCCACTCTGATGAAAATTCTGAACGGGACGTACAGCCCTACCAGCGGACAACTGCTTGTGGACGGCAGGACCGTGAAATTTCAGTCCTCCCTGGAGGCAGAAAAACAAGGGATTTCTATGATTTACCAGGAACTGAACTATATTCCGGATATGAGCGTGGAACGCTATCTCATGCTGTGCCGGGAGCCGAAAAAGGGGCCTTTTATAGACTGGAGGGGGGTTCATATTCAGGCGAAACGGATCCTTGAGGAGGAGCATCTGGACTATGATCCAAAGACACTGCTAAGGAACCTTTCCGTGTCGGATATTCAGCTTTTGGAGATTACCCGGCAGATCAAAGGAAATCATGTGGAAGTGCTGATTATGGACGAACCCACCTCGGCATTGACAAATGATGAGGTGAAACGGCTGTTTGAGGATATTCGGGAGCTGAAACGCAGGGGGATTACTATTATCTATATTTCCCATAAGATGGATGAGATTTTTCAGATTGCAGATTATATTACGGTTATGCGGGATGGAAAACACATCTGCACAGCGGAAGCTTCCACTTTTACCCAGAACAGCCTGGTAAAGATGATGGTGGGACGGGAAATCACTAATGTATATCCTAAGGAGGAAGTACCCCTGGGGGATACGGTGCTGGAAGTGGAAAACTTATGCTCTGAGTACACGAAACTGAAAAATATCAGTTTCCGGGTGCGGGCAGGAGAGATCGTTGGACTGGGCGGCCTGATGGGGGCTGGAAGGACCGAGGTGGTGCGGGCCATCTGTGGGCTGGATCCCTATGAGAAGGGCACCATCAAGGTGGAGGGAAAGGAAGTCCACATCTACTCTGTGGCGGATGCCATCGAGAATGGCATTGTGATGGCCTCGGAGGATCGAAGAAGGTATGGGCTGGTTTTGTGCAGGAGTATTAAGGAGAATCTGTCCATCTCCAGCCTGAAGCGGATTATGAAATATGGATTTCTCCAGGTGAAGAAAGAAACGAAGATTGTGGGGGATTATTTTTCTCAGCTGAAAATCAAGGCTCCGGGTTTGGAT
>DBFBJF010000103.1:0-4137 GCA_048203265.1 Candidatus Merdiplasma sp. | reverse complement strand
AGCAGAGACTGAGGCAGCAGCGGAATAAAAGCAGACACGAAGCAACTGGGGTTCCAGAAACACAAATTTTATATAGGTCAGGAAGGAGCGGTGACAAAATGAAAGGAAACTTAGTGAGAAATAGCGTAATGTTAGCATCTTTTACGGTATTGTTGGGAATGAGCTCAGCTGTATTTGCTGAGGAGACATCAGAGCTGACTCCCGGAGTGACGGTGGTAGCCGATGATGATTCTGCTACCGGGTACACGGTTACCTTTGTTTATGAAGATGCGGATGCTGAGCAGGTACAACTGAGGGGCGCCTTTACCTTCTATAATGATGAAGAGGATGTGCGTGGAACAACTCCTGAGACTTATGCAACCCCGGAAGAGTGGGAAAACGGAATGTTTGAGGCGGGAGATGAGTCATTGACCGTGGACATGGAGAAAGTGGATGGAACCGATTACTGGACTGTTTCCATGCCTTTGCCGGGCGGACATTATCAGTATGTTTTTTTGGTAAACGGGGATGAGGAGACCGGTCTGGAGGATCCCACCAATCCTATGGAAGCCTCTGGCGTAGAAAACGGGAACAATTATAACAGAAGTACCTTCTATGTACCCTATGACGCAGAAAAACAGTCCGAATCTATTGACTTTTCTTATATGGCGCCGAGAGAGGATGAACAGTCCGGAGAGGTTATCTATGTAAATTATACGGATGTGAACGGGGATGCTGCTCCCATGGGTATCTATCTGCCCTATGGTTATGATGAGAGCAGCAAAGAGCCGTATAAGGTGCTGTATCTGTCCCATGGCGGAGGCGGAAATGAGACAGACTGGTTTGCAGGCGGCAGCGTAGATTATATTTTTGATAATCTGATCGCGGAAGGCACCACAGAACCGGTTGTTTTGGTGACGATGAATAATTCAGCCTATGAGTGGGATTTTGATGTTATTGTGGATAATCTAGTAAATTGCGTGATTCCTTATGTGGAAGAGAATTACAATGTCGCCACTGAGGAGGCAGGAAGAGCGTTTGCCGGACTTTCCATGGGAGGAATGACGGCTACGAATGTTTTGCTTCAGGCCCCAGAGGAGTTTGGTTATGTAGGAATTTTCAGCGGCGCTGACAGCAGCTACGATATGTCTTCCGTGGATCTTGACGCAGTAAAGAATACCTCTGTTCTTATGGGCGCGGGAATTTATGATTTCGGACTGGTTCCGGCGGCGGATTCAGAGGATGAGGACACATTTTCAATTACCGCTCTTGCAAAAGTGTTTGACGAAAATGAGATCACTTACGGATGGTCAGAGGTATATGGTTCCCATGACTGGAATACCTGGCCTCAGCTGATTAAAATTTTCGCAGAGGATTATCTGTGGAAATAAGATGGATAAACTGATAGGGAGGCTATAAAAGAATGAAAAGAAGAAAGGGGACGGCAGCAGCACTGTCGGCGATGATGGTAATGTCATCTTTCGCCGGTATGACGGCAATGGCGGAGGAAAATACCACTGAAAGCACTACAGAGGCGGTCGCAGATTCTGAGAGCAGTGCGGTGGATGTTGTTACCGTGGAGGGCGGCCAGGTACAGGGCGTGGAATCTGATGTGGAGGGCGTTCAGGTATTTAAGGGTATTCCCTTCGCGGCGGGCACTTCCGGAGAGAACAGATGGAAAGCGCCTCAGCCAGTGGAAGCGTGGGATGGCGTCAAGGTGTGCGATACCTGGGGTGATCAAGTGATGCAGCAGCCTGCCTCCGAACTGAATCCGGTGGGAAGTTTCTGGGGCGATGAGTTCTATTTTGATGAGGCCTATGATCCGGCGATCAGTGAGAACGGCCTGAATTTGAATTTGTATACACCGGCGCAGAGTACGGATGCCAATCTGCCGGTTCTGGTTTACATCCACGGCGGCGGAAACAATCATGGAAATGCTTCTGAGATGGAATTTAATGCCGCTAAGTTGGCAGAAAAAGGAATTATTGTGGTGGAAGTACAGTACCGGGTGAGCATGTACGGCTTCCTGACTCTGCCCGGGCTTTCCGCAGAGAATGAAAACGGCGCGTCCGGAAACTATGCGGTACAGGATCTTGTAAAAGCGCTGGAGTGGGTGCAGGAGTACATCGCGGGATTTGGCGGTAATCCGGATCAGGTAACCATTTCTGGACAGTCTGCCGGCGCTATGAACGTGACGGCCCTCCTTCGGTCTCCGCTGGCCGAGGGACTGTTCCAGAATGCCATCATTCAGAGTGGTTTTGCCGGCTTGCTGACCGCGGACGGAACCTTGGCTTACTCTGATATGGAGACGGTACAGGCTCAGGCGGAAGAGACAATCAAAGCAGCTATGGGACTTCCGGAGGAGACCACCTCGGAAGAGCTGGTTGCGGAGCTTCGCTCCCACGATGCGGACTACTACATGGAGACCGCTTCCGCAACGGATGAGAACCAGACACTTTATTCCGCGATCACAAATGCCAGCTCCACCTACGTGATCGATGGCTATGTATTTACAGAAGAATCGGTGGATCTTTCCAGAGAGGGCGCTTTGGACGGCATCAACATTATGATTGGCGGAACTTCAGATGAAATGACCTCCCTGGCGGGCGATCCGGAGGGAACCATGTCATTGGATGATTTCGCGGAAGCCATGACCGCCACATACGGGGAGGACTACGCACAGGCTTATGACCCGGCAGATGAGACGGAGGCCTACCGGCTTCAGCTTCGCTCCTCCAGTGACAGCTCCTTTGCCAAGTATGTGATTTCTGCGGAGTATGCGGAAAAGAACGATGATACTAATGTATATGTTTATTACTTTAATCAGAACTTGCCGGGCCATGCAAATCCGGTGAGGGATGAAGATTTTTATGGTTCCTTCCATTCCTCTGAGTTGTGGTATTTCTTTAACTCCATGCGCGATGTGGAAGGTCAGAGACAGTGGACAGATGCGGACTATAGTCTGGCTGACCAGATTACCAGCTATATTTCCAACTTTGTGAAGACCGGAGACCCCAACGGTGAGGGACTGGCTGAGTGGTCGGTTTGCTCCGCTGAGACGGACGGCGCGTTCATGTGGTGGACAGAGGGCGAGTCCCAGTGCGTCACCAGTGTGAATGAGGCAAGAGAGGCCCTGAACCGGACGGTTGCCCTTGCCAGCCTGGGCCTGACGGAGGAAGACCTTCAGTAACCGGAAAAGAGTCATAGACAGGAACCTGCCATAGAAAAGCAGAAAAGGAATGACAGAAAGGTGACAGGAACCTGATCTGGGGCTGCCGCAAAATACTTCAAATTTCTTGGAGATTTTGCGGCGGCCTTTTTATATTTCGAAAGGCAGCATGGTTTTTGGGGTGGGAAAGGGGTGGAAAAAAAGCCTTCTATGGGATAAAATGGAGTCAGATTTTTGATTTTGATGTTGTAACAGGAGTGGAGATGGAATGAAACAGGAAGATGTGATCATCCGGACGGCCCTGCCGGAGGATGGAGAGGAAATACTGAACATTTATGCCCCATATGTGGAGAAAACGGCCATTACCTTTGAGTATGATGTGCCCGGCATCCGGGAGTTTCAGGGGAGGATTGAAAAAACCAGAAAGCGGTATCCGTATCTGGTGGCTCAGAGAGAGGGAGAAATCCTGGGATACGCCTACACGGGGCCCTTTGTGGGCCGGGCTGCCTACGACTGGGCTGCAGAGGTTTCAATCTATCTGAGGGAGGACTGCCGGCAGATGGGGATCGGCAGGAAGCTGTACGCGGCCATCGAGGGGATTTCCAGAACCCAGCATATCACAAACCTGTGCGCCTGCATCGGCACGGTGGATCAGGAGGACGAGTATCTGACCAACAACAGCGCCCGGTTCCATGCCCACCTGGGATACCGCATGGTGGGGGAATTTCGCAAGTGCGGCTACAAGTTCGGAAGATGGTACAATATGGTCTGGATGGAAAAGATCATCGCTGAGCATGAGGACCGCCCGGAACCGGTGATCCCGTTTCCTGAGGTGGGGCGGGATGTTTTGGCAGGGCTGGGAGTCATGGAGACGGAGGCGGGAACCTGTGTACGTTAATGCCGAAAGCCTTGTACAAGAAAGAAAATCGGGGAAGTATCATAATTGAACAAAGGTGAATGAGAAGGGAAGATGCGGTCGATGAGGCAGG
>DBFBJF010000102.1:0-7616 GCA_048203265.1 Candidatus Merdiplasma sp. | reverse complement strand
GTGTATGATGGTCCGATCTCTTTCTGTCCGATGGCAGCAAGGATGCAGATTGCCCGAATTTCCTGGGACTCCGATGGGACTTTTGCGGCCTTTTTTCTTCTTTTCCTGAATGAACCGTAAATTTTACTCTGACTTTACGGTCTCCCGTTCTCTTTTCCGGATGGACCGTAAATTCCCCACCTTTACGGTCCCTTCTCATCTTTTTCCGAAAAAGCAGCTTAGGATTGTTGCCCCTAACTAAGCGATATGATTAATGAAATTGCTGAGAAACAAATCAATTGATAAGGAAGGCCATCGGGCAGAAAGTTCATAAATCATTCAGCTGCGGGACCTTTACAGGGACGGCAGGCGATGATATGATGGGCAGCAGGAAGCAGGAAAGGAGCAGCTACTATTCACAGCCACCCCGCCCACATGCGCACTCGTCGCCTCTTCGAGGCTTCAGTCCCGCTCCTTACGGAGCTAAGGAAGCGCTGATAAAATCAGCACTTCCTTAGCCGCTTCGCAAGATGCGCACAGATTTGCAACGGAAAATGCCGCTTTGCGGCGCAAATCCGGCGCGGAAAACGCTTTAATCAGCGTTTTCCAAGACTGCTTATGTGGGCGGGTGACTGCTTCGCAGTCTACTTTCAGAATTGCCAGCAGATGGTTACGTGCAAGCACGACACACCTGCTGGCAATTCTGAAACGGCTGTGAATAGTAACAAGGAGCAAAAAGATGTCATGGAATATAGAAGAGGCCATTGCCTATTACAGACAGCAGGGAGCCCCTCAGGATCAGGGGATGCTGATTGAACTGATGAGAGAAGCGCAGCGGGAGAGCGGCGGAACGCTGTCCGCCGGACAGACGGGCAGGATTGCCGCGGCCCTTGGAACGAAGGAGGCTCTTTTGCTGGCTCTGATCAGACGGATCCCGGACCTTCATCTGTCCGGGGAACATCTTCTGGAACTGTGTGCCGGGCCGAACTGCGGAAAGAGCAGGGCCCTGAGAGAATTTATAAGGGAGAACTGCCAGGGGAAGAGCGGGATTACGGTGAAAGCCATTCCCTGCATGCGGCAGTGCCAAAAGGGGCCAAACCTGCGCTGGGACGGACAGGTGTATCACGGCGCGGATGAGGAGTTGGTGAGAAAACTGCTGGGTATGGGCAGCGCCCGATAAAAAGGAGAACTTGTCCTTTTTCGGAAAAGTTTAACCTGTGATTTGTTAAGAAACCTTAAGAATTTTGAGATGGCATTTTTAGAAAATGCTGATATAGTTAAGGAAAGAAACAGAACTTTGACCGAGGGGCAAGAGAATATCGGGGGGAGAGAATGAGATGGAAAGAGAACGGATACTGCTGATCGAAGATGACGGGGACATTCGGGATGGAGTTCGTATCCTGCTGGAAAGTGAAGGATACCAGGTGGAGGAGGCAAAGAGCGGACTGGAGGGACTGGCCCTGCTGTCCGACCGGACGGATCTGGTGATCCTGGATGTGATGATGCCGGGAATCTCGGGAATTAAGACCTGTGAGGAAATACGAAAGAAATCCTATGTGCCGGTGCTGTTTTTGACGGCGAAGTCCCAGGAATCCGATAAACTGATCGGGCTGATGGCAGGAGGGGATGATTATCTGGTAAAGCCTTTTTCTTACTCAGAATTGCTGGGCAGGGTCAAGGCGCTGCTGAGGCGGTACCATATTTACCGGGGGAAGAGCGAGGCGAAAACGGGAAGCCGGGACCATTATCGGGAAGCCGCCGGCATCCGGATCAGCGAAGATTTTAATGAGGTGTCGGTCAACGGAAAAGCGGTGGATCTGACGGATACAGAATATCATATCCTGCTTTTGCTGATGCAATATCCGGGAAAAATATTTTCCGCTCAAAATCTGTATGAGAGTATTTGGAACGAGCCGTATTTTTATTCCTGCAATGGGACGATTATGGTGCACATCCGAAAGCTAAGGGTAAAGATTGAGGAAAATCCCCATGAGCCCCGGTACATCCAGACAGTCTGGGGAAAGGGCTACAGGTTCGGCTGCTATGGTGAGTAAGAGAAATTCCATCTATTTCCGGTTGATTAAGCTGCTGTTTCTGGCCGCCCTTTTGGCCGGTATCAGTTACCTGCTGATGCGGACAGCAGGCTATTATGTGATTGAGCAATACTTTGTAAATTCCGATTATATGGAACGTCAGAATGAAAAAAGTCTCCGGAAACTGCAAAACTACATTACGGAGCAGGAACTTTCCTCCGGGAATACGAAAGAACTGACGGAGTGGATCAGGAAACATCCTTTTGTAGATATTCAGATTTATAAAAATAACCGCCTGATCTACGATTCCCTTTTTCCCGAAGGGTCAGAGACTTCCACTGAAATCGTATCTTACGAGGAGGATCCTTTTCATCCGATTTCTTTTGCGGACGGGGAGGCGGCAGTGCAGTTGTATGACTTTTATGTCTACCAATTCTATACCTACGCGCTGTTTGCGGATCTGATGATCAGCTTTCTGATATTTTTGCTGGTGGTGATGCTGGGGATTCGCAGGACCATAAATTATATTTGCTGTCTCGGGCGGGAAATTAAAATTCTGGAGGGAGGAGATCTGGACTATCCCATTACAGTGAAAGGGAGGGATGAGCTGGCTCTGCTGGCGGATGGACTGGACCAAATGAGAAAATCCTTTCGGAGTCAGGTGGAGCAGGAAGCGCAGCTGACCCAGGCAAACCGGCGCATGATTACGGAGATGTCTCATGATCTTCGGACGCCGCTGACCGGACTGCTGATTTATACGGGAATCTTAAAGAGCGGGAAATACCGGGATCAGGAGCAGCTTCAGGAATATCTGGATAAGATTCACAAAAAGGCTCATCAGATCAAACTGCTGTCGGATCACATTTTTGAGTACGCGCTGGTCAGCAGCGGGGAAGAGGTGGAGCTGGAGGAGCCGGAGACCTTCAAGGGAGCCTTCTTTGATCTGCTCTCTGAGGCTTCCGCCTATCTGGAGCAGAACGGGTTTTTGGTCGAGATGACCGCGCAGTGGGGAGATGGCACCGTCAGGATTTATTCTGAGTATGTGAACCGGATTCTGGACAATCTGATGTCCAATATTGTCAAGTATGCGGATCTAGGCGCACCCATCCGGGCAGCGGTCTGCCAGAGGGAAGGATGGGGCTGCCTCACCTTTGAAAATCAGAAGAGAAGTGACGGGAAGAAAGAAGAGAGTACGCGGATCGGATTAAAAAATATAGAAAATATGATGCAGAAGATGAAAGGACGCTGTGAAGTGGAGGAAGATGAGCACAGCTTCCGGATCCGATTGTTATTTCGGATCTGGAGCTGACGCCGAAGCCGAAGCGGCCGAAAGAAAGCTGGGCATGAAAAAGCTGGTGCGGAGGGATAAAATCCCGGGCATCCGCTTTTTTTATGCCATAGGGGGCCGGCAGAGGGCCTGGAATTTGTATGACACAATGATTTCCCCCGCAAGGATTAAGATTTGTTAAGAACTGCTTCAGAATCTGGAAAGAACTTGCTGACATACTGAGAGGGTCAGAGAGAGGAGATATGGATGCAGGAAGTGATGATTAAAATTTGCAATGTCAGAAAGGTTTATCAGATTGGAAGCGAACAGGTGGTGGCTCTGAACCGGATTAATACACAGATCGGCAGAGGTGAAATCTGCTGCATTTTCGGCACGTCGGGCTCAGGCAAGAGCACATTGCTGAATCAGATGTCAGGGATGGAGAGACCCACCGAGGGCAGTGTGCATATCGGAACCGTCAACATTACGAAGCTGGGCGAGGAACAGCTTGCCGCTTTTCGCCAGAAGCATGTGGGATTTATTTTCCAGACTTATAATCTCCTGCCGTATATGACAGCGCTGGAGAATACCGCTCTGCCCCTGATGTTTCAGGGCTGCGGACGAAGAGAGAGGGAGAAACGGGCGGCATCCCTTTTGGAACGGGTGGGCCTGGGCGAGCGGATGCATCATTATCCGGCCCAGATGTCCGGAGGACAGCAGCAGCGAGTGGGGATTGCCAGGGCGTTTGTCGCAAATCCGGATGTGATCTTTGCAGATGAGCCCACGGGAAATCTGGACACCAAAACCACGGAACAGATTATGGAGATGATTATGGATATCGCCAGAAAAAACAATCAGACCATCGTTTTGGTAACCCATGATCCACAGATGGCGGCCTATGCGGATCGGATTCTGACATTGATTGACGGGAATATTACGAAAGAGGAGAGAAGGGGATGATCATGATGAAAAAAAGGGGAATCATTTTTTTACTCTGCGGCGCGCTGGCTCTCGGCCCATTGGCGTCAGCAGGAAATGCGGAGGAAATGTTAGCAGAAGATCGCAGCCAGGATATGTTGATTGAGGAGGAGCCCGGCGCGCCGGAGACAAGTGTGCCGGAGACAAGCGCACCGGAAACGAGCCTACCAGAGACAAGCGCGCCGGAGACAAGCCCACCGGAGACGAGCGCGCCAGAGACGAGCGCACCGGAAACCAGCGCGCCAGAGACGAGCGCGCCGGAAACCAGTGCGCCGGAAACCGGTGTACCGGAGGCCAGCACATCGGAGACCGGAGCACCGTCGCCCGTACAGCCTGAAACAGGGACAATCCCACCGCCAACCGGTGTGCCCGGAACAAATTCGTCAGGGGCTGGGCTTCCGGGGCCGAACCGGCCGGGGAGCGGTTCAATGGGGGCGGATCAGCCCTTGATAGAGGAGGAAGTTTCTGCGCCTGATTTGGAAGAAGATGTGACGATTACCCGGGAGAAAATGAAGCAGGGAATCCGCTCTGGAGAGAAGTTTCAGGTAGAAATCAAAATAAGAAACAACCGCAGAGACGCAAAGATGACGAAGGTTCGCCTAAAGCTGGAACCTGAGGAGGGAATCTCTCTGGACGCGGAACAGAAAACCGACAGCATCCAGGTGGAAAATCTGGGGCCCAGAGAAGAGAAACGGGTGAAGGTCCGTTTGTCGGCGGATCAGCTTCCGGAGAAAAAATCAACCATAAAGATGAAAACGGCAGTGAGCTACCAATGCCAGGACAAAAATGGGAGCAGGAAGGAACGGGCGGAGGCGACTCTTTTACTGCCCGTAGACCAGGAAGACGGGAAAAAGTTTGAGGACACGGCAGTCGGCGGTGGAGCGGGCGGTTACGATGGCGGTGGCTACGGGGACGGCGGCTATGATGGAGGAGCTGCAGAACAAAAAACCATTGATCCCATGACGCCAAACCTCATTGTCAGCCGGTATTCCTATGGAAAAGAGGTGATGGCCGGGGAGGAATTCGTATTGGAGATGGAGGTGCAAAATACCAATAGCAAAACAACAGTAGAAAATATTGTTATGTCCGCAGATACCGGGGATGCTCTTGTCATCGCGGATTCCTCCAATACCTTTTATTTCGAACAGTTAAAGCCCCGGGAGACGGTGAAAAAAGCGCTGAAGCTGAAAGCGATGCCGGAGGGACAGACGGCAAACGGGGCGGTGACACTCAGTTTTAAGTATGAATATCTGAAAAAGGAGGAGCGGGCCCAGGGATCCTCGGAGGTAAAGATTGCAGTTCCTATTATTCATCCGGACCGTTTCAGCGTGGGGGAGATAAAGACGGAGGGGGAAGCTTGGGTCAATGAGGAGGCATCCATTTCCCTTCCCTATGTAAATAAGGGAAAGAGTACGGTGTACAACATGGAAGCCCGGCTGGAGACAGGGATGGACAGTGATGAGAATTATAAATTCCTGGGGAATGTGGAGGCGGGAAGCAGTGGAACCATCGATTTCTTTGTGACGCCCCGGGAAGCCGGAAAACAGGAATTGAAACTGATTGTCACCTACGAGGACGCGGCGGGAAATGAGAAAACGGCAGAAAGGCAGGTGACGCTGCAGGCAGAGGAGAATGTGCCGGAGGAAGTGGAGGATTACTACACAGACCAGGTTCCAAACGAGGAGGGAGCAGGAGGCGGTTTCGCAATGGGCATGATACAGAAAGGCGCAGCGGCCGGAGGCGCAGTTCTTTTGCTTGCTTTGTTGATCTTTTTTAAGAGGAGAAGGTATAAAAAATCGATTCAATTCCATGGAGAGGTGTGAGATGACAGTATCAGATATTTTTCAGATGTCGCTGAGAAACCTATATCGGAGAAAGGGGCGGACGTTTCTCACTGTCTCCGGTGTGGTAATCGGCTGCTGCTCCATTGTCATCATGGTTTCCCTGGGAATCGGCATGAAGCAGGCCCAGGAGCAGATGCTGGCTCAGATGGGAAATCTGACCAGGATTACCGTGACGCCGGCGCCGGAGGTGAGTGCCGACAGAAAAATGCTGGATCAGGAGGCTGCAGCGCGTATTCAGAAAATACCGGGAGTGAAATCGGTGATAACCAGAAACCGGCTGGAGTTGGGAGATTTAAGCCTTCTGGCTGGGGAAAAGAACCGGTATCAGAGGGATTATGCAACGATTTTGGGGGTATCGGAGAAGGACTTTGAGCGGTTGGGATACGTTTTGCTGGAGGGAAAATATCCGGATAAAAGGCCTTTTGAGGTTTTGGCGGGGCAAAATTTTGCCTATCAGTTTACGGACAGTAAGCGGCCGGAGGGGAAAAATATGGTGGATTACTGGTCGGATGAGAACGCGAAGCCTTATTTTGACCCTGTGGGCGCGGAGATTTCCATCGGACAGAAAAAGGAGAGGCCGCAGCCGGAGCAGTCAGAGCAGAGCGGGGCGGCAAATAAGGATGAGTGGAAGGTGATAGAAAAAATGACCGTGGTGGGAAGGCTTCAGCAGGATACGGATTTATATGATGATACGGGGGACGGCCTTGTCATGCGGATGAAGGATATGGAGCGCCTGCAAAAGCAGCTTCAGAAAATAACCGGTCAGAAAAAAAGGAAAGAGTATTATGAGCTGTATGTCCAGACGGAGAGTATGAAACAGGTGGAACCGGTGGAGACTGAAATCCGCCGGATGGGCTTTCAGACAAATTCCATGGAAAGTATCCGAAAGCCCATGGAGAAGGATGCCAGACAGAAACAGATGATGCTGGGCGGGCTGGGAGCGATTTCCCTGCTCGTGGCCGCCATCGGTATCGCCAACACCATGATTATGTCCATTACGGAGCGTACACGGGAGATCGGTATTTTGAAAGCCCTGGGCTGTTTTCTGAGCGACATAAAAAAAGAGTTTCTCTTGGAAGCGGCTGCCATCGGTTTTATCGGAGGCAGTGCGGGGATCCTGCTCAGCCTTCTGATTTCCCGGATCATGAACTATGTATCTCAGAACGCGGGGCTGGGGGACAGTCTGACAGGCGGCGCGGGGCTGGGGGATCCTTCCGGGGCATCCGCGGTGATGTCCGTGATCCCGCCCTGGCTGGCGCTTTTCGCACTCCTGTTTTCTGTTTTCATTGGCGTTGCCGCCGGATACTACCCTTCCAACAAGGCAGTGAAAATTTCTGCTTTGGAGGCCATGAAAGCATAGGAAGAGAAGAGGGAGCATAGATGCCGGATTGTAAGGTTGTATGGGGCTGCCGCCATAATTTTTGCGGCAGCCTTTCTCCGGCAGACGGAGGGGCAGCACAGAAATAGAACCGGATCTGCAAAAAAAATTAGACAAAAATTAAAAACAAGAGTTGG
>DBFBJF010000101.1:0-2618 GCA_048203265.1 Candidatus Merdiplasma sp. | reverse complement strand
GGATAAAAAGAGAGAGAAATATCTGGAAGAGCAGGCCCAGCTGGAGCCGCTGACCGGACTTTACAATCACACGGCAGGAAGAGAACTGATCAGCGACTATCTGAGAAAAAAGCATCCCTACGAGAGCTGCGGAATGATGGTGGCGGATATTGATTTTTTCAAACAGATTAATGACAGGTACGGTCATCTGGCCGGGGATCAGATTTTGATCGAATTGTCTCGGGTTCTGCGGCAAATATTTGGGGAGAACGATATTGTCATGCGTGCCGGCGGCGATGAGTTTGTGATTCTGCTCAGGGAGATCAGTCACAGTGAGTTGGTGAAAAAAGCAAGGCTCCTGGTGGAGCGTGTGGAACAAATGGAAGCGGGGGATGGACAGCATATTACCTGCAGCGTGGGTGTGTGTTTCCTACCGGAGAATGTTTCGGGCTATACGTATGAGCAGATGTTTGAGAACGCTGACTGGGCTTTGTACCGGGCCAAGGAGAAAGGCCGGAACCGATACGCTTTCTGTGACAGCTTGCAGCGTTTTCAGCTCTTTGCCCAGACGAACCCGGAATATGGAAACATTGATGAACGGTATCTGCGCAATGACATTATTTCCACCGCCTTTGAAATTTTTGAGCGCATGAACAGCTTCGAGTCTGCTCTTCAGCTTCTGATGAAGGTGATTGGTATCCGTTTCAGCCTGGACCGCATTACGGTGATACAGACGGACATTCGCAGGCGGGGAACAAACCGGCAGTACCAGTGGCTGGGACCGGGGGTGCCGGCTGCGCTGGAAGAACCCGCCTGCTTTGAAAAAGAAGATTTTCTTACTCTGTTTCGCAGTTACGATGAGTATGGGACAACCGTACTGCAATACGATGACATGGGTATGTACTCCGAGGGCGCCAGAAAACTTCTGATGCAGGGAGAGGCAAAGACGGTTGTTTATGCCGCCATGTACTGTGAGGGACATTATACCGGCGCTATCTCCTACGTGGTCTGCAGCCGGAAAAGAAGCTGGTCGGAGCAAAACAGGAGCCAGCTTGGGGAGCTGACCAAAATTATCTCGGCCCACGTGGCAAAGAACCAGGCGATGAATGCCTCCCATCAGGGGATTGTTTCGGTTCCGGAGTATGATGGCCTGACAGGGCTGCTTTCCTTTTTCCGATTTCGGGAAGAGACGGAGCGGATGATTGTGGGGGAGGGCGCTGAAAACTATATGATGGTTTACAGCGATTTTGAGGACTTTAAGTTTTTTAATCAAAAGTACGGATACCGCGCTGGGGATCAGCTGCTGCGGGAGTACAGCCAGTTTATGATTGAAAAGCTGGAGCAGGTGCCGGAGGTTTATTTTACCCGGGTGGTAGCGGATCAGTTCCTTATCTTTCTGCCCTATGCGGGACCGGAGCGTGAGGAGCGCCTGGTGAACTGCCTGAATGGGGAATTTGAGCGCCTTACCAATGAGCGGTATCCCTATGCGAAGGTGAGAATACGGTCCGGAATTTATCGGATTCCTAACTCCTGCACCAGTGCCTCCGCCGCCATCGATGCGGCAAATTATGCCAGAAAGCAGGTGCGGGAGGGGGCGGAAGGGGGCGCGGTTCTCTACGATGAAACACTGGAACGCCGGAGAAGGTTGGAGATGGATATTGTCTATGGGCTTGATGAAGGACTGGAACAGCGGCAGTTTCAGATCTATCTGCAGCCCAGGGTTTCCCTGGATAATCTGCAGGTGATCGGAGCGGAGGCCCTGGTGAGATGGCACAGGCCCGATGGAACCATTCTGTATCCCGATGAGTTTATTCCGGTATATGAGCGCAACGGCAGAATCAGGGAACTGGATTTCTGCGTGTTTGAGCAGGTAGCAGAATATTTGGCGAAAAACCAAAGGCTGGGGCGCAGACAGATTCCCATATCGGTGAATGCCTCTATCCTTCACACCAGAGAGGAGGGGGAGGTGAAACGGTATTTGGAAATACTGCGCCGCTGGGAGGTGGATCCGCATCTGACGGAGATTGAACTGACTGAGACGGCTACGGTGTCAGATTACAAAAACGCGAAGCGTTTTTTTGCGGCCCTGCGGGCATCGGGGATTCGTACATCCCTGGACGATTTCGGTGCCGGTTACTCGATTTTAAATACGGTGCTGGATATTCCGGTAGATACTTTGAAGCTGGACAGAAAATTCATCCAGATCTGCGAGGACAGCAATCGGGGCATCTATTTTCTGAAAAAGATTGTAGCCATGCTTAGGGGACTGGATTACCGCATTGTATGCGAGGGAGTGGAGAAGGAGGAACATGCCGCGCTTCTCAGGCAGGTGGGATGCCAGGAGGCTCAGGGATACTGGTTTGCGAAGCCCATGCCCCTGGAAGAGTTTGAACGGCTGGTATACGGGACACGGCGGTAAGAGGTCCATTCCACTGTAAATTTCGGTGAATTTTTTTATTTTCCCTCTTCCCAGAGCAAGAAAAGTGTGCTATAATACCCATCAGTGACGCAAAGAGTCACTTAGAAGGGGCATTAGCGCAGTTGGGAGCGCGCCACACTGGCAGTGTGGAGGCCACGGGTTCAAGTCCCGTATGCTCCAGGATAACTTAAGGTAAGGATGATCTGTTTCAGGATTACTC
>DBFBJF010000100.1:0-28752 GCA_048203265.1 Candidatus Merdiplasma sp. | reverse complement strand
CGGCTGCCCTGACAGCTCTGAGTTTGACGGGATGCCTGGAGAGAGAGTCAGGCGGCGAGCTGACCACCCAGGGAATGGCTGCCGTGGAGTCAAAGGATTATTCCGGAGCCCTGAGCTTATTCCAGCAGGCAGTGGAAGCGGGGGAGGATGAGGTTCTCGCTTACCGCGGCATGGGGCTGGCCAGCATGGGAATGGCTCAGTATGAGGAGGCTGTAAGCGCCTTTGACCAGGCCCTGCTTTATACGGATGAGAAAATGCCGGAGACGGTGGCAGATTTGCTTCTCTACAAAGCTTCCGCCCAGTACCGGATGCAGGATTACGATGGAACCATCAGCACCTGCAGCACATTGCTGGAGGATGAGGAGACGGAATCGGCGGATGCCCTTTATCTGAGAGGGGCCAGCCATCTGCAGGAAGGACTTGCGGATCAGGCGAAGGAGGACTTTGACCAGGCGGTAGCTCTGACGCCGGAGGACTACACGCTGTATTTGAATATCTACGAGAGTTATGAGAGCCAGAATTTATCCGCTGTAGGTGATGAGTACCTGCAGACGGCCCTGAGCATTGTGCCGGAGGATGCGGAGGATTACTACTGCATCGGGCAGATCTATTATTACCTGGAGCAATACGATCAGGCTCAGAATGCGCTGATTTCCCCGGTGGACGAGGGGTATCTGCCCGCAAGGTATCTGATGGGAAGGATTTACCTGGCCCAGGAAGATTACGCGGGGGCCCAGTCTGTCTATGAGGCAGTGCTGGCGGAATATCCGGACAGCGCGGAGGGCTATAACGGTCTGGCTCTGTGCGCTCTCGCGTCCGGTGAGTACGATCAGGCGTTGGAGTACATTTCCAAGGGACTGGCCCTGGAGGAGGAGACGGGAAAACAGGAGCTTTACTTTAATGAGATTGTGGCCTACGAGAGAAAGCTGGATTTTGATACAGCCAGAGCGAAGGCGGAGATTTATGTGGAGAATTACCCCACAGATGAGGCAGGACAGAAGGAGCTGGAGTTTCTGTCCACCAGATGAGAGTGGGAAACATAGCGGCAGCAGGAAAATCCGAAGGATGGGAATGAAGAGCAATGGCAGAGGCGATGGAAATAGAAGGGCTGCAGGAGAGAGTGATTCTTCTGGGAGTCAGCCAGCAGGATGAGAGGGAGACCAGAGAGTCCCTGGAGGAACTGGAAGAATTGGCAAAGACGGCGGGAGCTGTGACCGTGGGAATCGAGATACAGAACCGGGAGGCGCCCCACCCCGGCACGTACCTGGGAAAAGGGAAGATCCTTCAGGTGCGGCAGATGGTGGAGGAGAAGGATGCCACAGGGGTGATCTGTGACGATGAGCTCTCCCCGGCGCAGCTGCGAAATCTGGAGCAGGAGCTGGAGTGCAAGGTGATGGACCGGACGCTGCTGATACTGGATATTTTTGCCACCAGAGCGGCCACCAGCGAGGGTAAAATTCAGGTGGAGCTGGCGCAGCTTCAGTACCGGCTCTCCCGCCTGGCCGGATTGGGCAAATCCCTGTCCAGACTGGGAGGCGGCATCGGAACCAGGGGACCGGGCGAAAAGAAGCTGGAGATGGACCGGCGGCTGATCAAGAGCCGGATCGCCCAGCTGAGACGGGAGCTTCAGGAGGTGAAGCGTCACAGGGAGCTGATCCGGGAGCGCCGGAAGAAAAATTCCGTGCCGGTGGCGGCCATTGTGGGATATACCAATGCGGGAAAATCCACGCTGCTCAACACCCTGACCCAGGCGGAGGTGCTGGAGGAGGACAAGCTGTTTGCCACTCTGGATCCCACCACAAGGGGACTGAAGCTGGAGGGAGGGCAGGAGATTCTGCTCACTGATACAGTCGGTTTTATCCGGAAGCTTCCCCACCATCTGGTGGAAGCGTTTCAGAGTACCCTGGAGGAGGCCAAGTACGCGGACATCATTCTCCATGTGGTGGATGCCTCCAATCCCCAGATGGAGACTCAGATGGGCGTGGTTTATGACACGCTGCGCCAGCTGGGAGTGAAGGATAAGACCATCATCACCCTGTTCAACAAGCAGGATAAGCTGGAGGAGCCGGTGAGAGTGCGGGATTTTTCTTCAGACTATGGGCTGAACATTTCCGCCCGCACGGGAGAAGGGCTGGAGGAGCTGAAGAACCTGCTGGAGGAGATCCTGACAGAGAACCAGATCCTGATCGAGCGGCTCTACGATTATCGGGACGCGGGAAAGATTCAGCTGATCCGCAAGTTCGGCCAGCTGCTGGAGGAAGAGTACCGGGATGAGGGGATCTACGTGAGAGCCTATGTGCCCCGGGAGATTTACGGAAATGTTTAAGGAAGCGCTGATTAAATCAACGCTTCCTTAAAAGCTCCGCAGGATGCGCGTGGATTTGCAGCGGAAAATGCCGCTTTGCGGTGTAAATCCGGCGCAGGAAATGTTAAATTATTTCCAAAGCACATCATCGAACACATCTACAATCAGTTTTCTCCACAGAACCCAGTCATGGCCGTAGGGATAGTTGAGACTTTCAAATTCTACGCCCTCATTGTTCAGGCCGATCATGTATTCAAAGATGCTGCCTTCGTTGCCGTTTGTCAGCGGAATCAGATTGCCGTCCTCATCGGGCTCCAGATGGTACAGGGATCTGGGAACCACGAAATCATAATCACCGTAGCCGAAGAAGATTGTTTTGTCCTTTAACTGGGACAGCGTATAATCCGGCTGAATATCTCCCAGGAAGGGAGCGCTGAAGAGGAGGAAGGTGTCGAACTCATCGGTGGCATGGAACATGGCGTATCCGGTGGTGGCGCCTCCCATGGACAGTCCGGCGAAGGCTCTCCGGGCGGGATCATCGGAAGCGTTGAAATTCTCTGTCATGTAGGGAAGTACATCGTTGACAATAAAGTCCAGAATAGCCGGGCGGTCCCACATATAGTCATCATTGGGGAAATCAGAGCCGTTGGGTGTGACCACGATGGTGGGTTCCATGCGGCCTTCAGCGATCATGTTATCCAGAATATTAACCAGGCCGTTGGTGAACCAGCTTCCGTCATATCCGCCGCCGCCGTGGAACAGGATCAGAATCGGGTAAGCTTCCTCGCGGTTCTCGTCAAACTCGTAGGGCAGATATACGCCATAGGAGGTATCAATGCCGCCGCTGGTGGTGGTCTCTACGAACGTGACAGTTCCGTTTTCCCCATCTCTGGGTGCTTCCTCCGCGCGCTGAATGGTGTTGGCCTGTTTCTCCTCATCCCAGGGAACGTATACGGCTGTCAGCGCCTGCTCGCCGCCCAGCTCCGTCACACTGTCTGCCAGATAATTGACGTTGGCGGGATCAGCCACCATGACAGCATCGGTATAGTCATCAACCTCCGCGTCCTCCGCACCGCCCACGTAGAAGCGGTAGCACCAGGTACCGGTGGGAAGGGGGATGGTGTAGGACCAGATTCCGGTCTCCTCGTCCTTCGTCATGTCCGCGGTGGGCCAGGAATCAGTTTTCCAGACAGTGTATCCATCCTGCCATTCCTCGGGAGTGGCGTTCAGGCTGGTCACGTAGGATGCGTGGGCGATGTCGGAGAAGCGCCACTCGCCATAGATCCTCACACGGGTGGCATCCGGATCTTTGTAGCGGAAGGTGACATAGTACCCGGTGGGAGAGTCATCGGATGCGATCACGGTGGTCTCCTCCAGCGCATCGAATTCCTCCTGGGTATACCCATCATAAGTTGCTGCCATGGCGGTGGACGCGATCAATAGGGAACTTGCCGCCGCCAGTGTACCGATCAATGCTTTCCAGTTTTTCATACAATACCTCCTTTGCATTGAAATATAAAATTATTGGTTAAAACTATCATATCACGGATCAAATAAAACATTCATTCGCAGAGAGAAATGCTATAGCAAGCGGATGATATTACGCGTCCGCCTCGGCCAGAACGCCCTCCAGCCAGGTGTAGGCTTCCTGGACGTCGTAATCTCCAGCATGGGGCTGCAGCCAGGGCAGAAGGAAATTCACATCGCTGATGGTGCTGTCGTTGGTGATGGCATAGTACAGCACTGTCTGGAGCGCGAAGGAAGTATCCCGGTCACGCAGGCCGTGGCGCACATACCAGTAAGGCGCGGAGTCGCCGTTGTCGCTGGTGAGGTAGGGGATGGGGGAGGACATCTGAAGCTGCATAGCCAGCTCCTGACCTTCCTCGGTTTCCATGTACTCGTCCCAGGTCAGGCCGGTCTC
Source organism: Candidatus Merdiplasma sp. (assembly GCA_048203265.1). GTDB lineage: Bacteria > Bacillota > Clostridia > Lachnospirales > Lachnospiraceae > Merdiplasma. Next base: position 24,526 of record DBFBJF010000100.1, on the reverse strand, counting down.
ATCCAGACCGTATCCGTTCTCAGCGGCATCGTTGTTCCAGGAGTACTCTGTGAACGGGCAGTAGGAGTATTCCTCAGATCCGTACAGACTGTCCTCGTTCTGTTCCGCGCAGCCAAGTCCCACATTGCTGAATGCGGGGGCAACCTTCAGGGCCTGGTTCCGTGCCACAAAGTACAGGTACTGGTCCAGATCCGTGAGCGTGGGCACGCCGTTCTCATCAAACTCCAGGAAATCAGCCCAGTCATCGCTGGTGCTGTTGTAGGCTTCTGTCACATTCTCTCCTGAGTAGGAGGAATTGCCGGCCAGATCTTCCAGCATCTGATCCTGACCGAAGGTTTCCGCCGCGGAGGCAAGACCCGCGTTGATCAGGCCGGTCATGGCATCCTTCAGATTCCCGGAGGTGAGATCTGTGCCGTCCTCCAGCTTCAGGCCCAGACTGTCCACATATTCCGCGTAGGAGGCTGCCAGCTCTGCGGAGGCTGCCATCATATCTTCTGCGGTGTAGTCATCCGTGAGAGGATCCTGGAAGGCATCGGTGAGGCCTTCGTCGATCAGGCGCTGACGGGTCTCCTGGTAAGTCCACTCATAAGCCTCAGATGCCATTCTCAGATCGTTGATGGGGCAGTAGGCGATGGTGGCGAAAATATCATCATTGATGGTGGAGGTGTAGGTTCCGTCCTCATTCTGTTCGATTCCCGCGGCGCCGATCTCATACAGACCCTCAAAGAAATCAGAGCTGTTTCCGCTGGAGGCGATGATGGTGGAAAGCGCTCCGCCTCCGGAGGTTCCGGTAATGACGATGCGGTCCGGATTTCCTGCCGGGAGATCCGCCTGATTATAGCGCAGATAGCGGATCACAGCCTTGGTATCCACCATGGTGGCGGGAGAGTGACTGATATAATTGCCGTCCTCATCCGGGTTGTCATTGCGGCTGCGGCAGCCGTAGCTGACGATCACATAGCCGCTGGCCAGGCCTTTGCCGATCTCGTCGGTGTCGCTGGTGCTGCTGTACTCAGCGCCATCCTCCACCTGACGGCGCCAGCTGTAGGCATCCTGGAACCAGCCTGCGTTATTGACATAGAAGATAATGGGAGAGCTGGCGTTGGCGCCCTCGGGAACATAGATGCTCAGCTTCTGGTCAATGCCGTCCTCCTCCGGTTCCATGGAGACGCTGGTGGGGTTCGATACGTAGCAATCCTCGTATCTGGTCACTGTCATCTCTTCCCCATCCACCGTGACGGTCAGTTCAGTCACCACAGCGTCGCTGATGGAGAGAGAATCGGAAGCCTCCTCGGCGAGAGCGGACACCGGCGTGGCGGAAAGCAGCAGCGCGGATGCCAGGGTCATGGATACAAACTGTTTTCTTCTCATACTAAACCCTCCTTTAAATAAGCTCCCGGAACTTCCGGCCCTTTGCCGGACTTTGTCTCATCTGAATTCCGGGAACTTTTCTGTATTAGTATTCTAACATATCCCAATTTTCCCAACTGTTGTAAAAAATTGAAATTAGATAAAAAAATTTGGTTTTTGAACTATCCGAAATTGATATGATTGTACTATTTTGACAACCTGGGTGGAACGCTTGAAAAGGGCGGAAATTGTTGCTAAACTATAGCAAATGACAGATAAATCTGTCCTTTGCTGGAAAATACGGAACGTGATGGAACAACGGGAAAGACCTGTGCGAAGACGGAAAAGAGAAGAAATATGAAGAAGACATTGGCTGTTTTGGGCGGACTGGGAGTGATTCTGGCGCTGCTGCTGGCTGTTTTAGTATATGAACCGCATCAGGAGTATCGGGAGACGGCCAAGCGTTTCCTGTGTATCATCACGCCCGAGACCAAATACTACTGGGGAGATGTGAAGGCGGGAATCGCTCAGGCGGATCAGGATCTGGGATCGTATACCCGGCTGGATCTCTTTGAACGGTTTGACACAGAAAAGCAGATACGGCTTTTGGATGAGAGCAGATATACTCAGATGGATGGAATTATCACGCTGGGGGAGCCCTACTCTCAGGAGCTGAATGATAAAATACAGGAAATTGTGGCTTCAGGAGTGCCTGTGGTACTGCTGGACCGGGATTCCCCGGACAGCGGAAGAAGCTGCTACATAGGAAGTGACAATTACGCCGCCGGGCAGATGGCAGCGGAACTGATTGCCCGGGAAACAGGGGAGAAATCCAGGGTTGCGGTTTTTATCAGCGGAATGGAGGATGCGAACCAGCGGGAGCGATTGTCCGGCTTTCAGCAGGTGCTGGAGGAAAAGTCGGACATGGAGGTGCTGGAGGTGTGTGAAAATCAGCTGGATAAAGTCGGTATTTGGAACGATTTGGACCGGATTTTCCAGGAATATGAGGAGATCAACGCCATATTCAGCGCAGAGGCTTTTAATTCCCAGCAGGTGGGATTGTGGCTGGAAAATCATGCAGGATTGGTGGAACAGGATCTGACGGTGATTGGATTTGATGATCTGGATCCTACGATAGAACTGATTCAGGAGGGAGTTTTGGCGGCTACCATTATCCAGGACGGCTATGATATGGGGTATCAGGCGGTGCGTTATCTGACAGAATATGACGCAAGTGAAGACGCGGGAGAAGGAAAACTGATTACCGATGTGAGCTGTATTTCGAAAGAGAATGTGGAGGAGTACAAGAAAAAGACAAATACCAATGAAGAGAGCGAGTGAGAAAAAATATACAATCAAAGAGAGGCTCACCAGCTTTTTTGTGCTGATGGGTGGAACCGCACTGTTGATCTGTCTGTTCACCATGCTCTTTAGCCTGGCTTATCACCAGCGTTACCGGCAGTCTATCGAACAGCTGTCCATTTTTAATCAGTACTGTGATAATCTGGATCAAGCCTCGGAAAATACCGATTACTTTTTTCAGACAGAGGAAGAGGAGTACCGGGAGGCCGCCCAGGAGCGGATTGAGTCGGCCAAGGCTCTGCTGGACCGGCTGTATGAGGAGGAAAAAAATCCCCAGATACTCAGAGAGGTGCAGGATGTCAGGGAAATGACGGCCCTCTTTTTTGATTCCTGGCAGGGATTATCCTCAGATCTGGGAAGGAATTCGGAGGAGGATGCAGCGGAGTATGATCAGATTCAGCAGGAGTACAGTGAAATTACCCGGATACACGAAGCGATTCGGGAACGTTACCTGGAGATAAACCAGCTGATTCTCCAGGATATTGAGAGTACGCGGGAGACAATGGAACAGCGCACTGGAGTGTATGTGACTGTTTTTCTGGTACTGTTTGCGGGCATTTGCGCGGGAATGTTCTGGCAGATTCAGCACATATCCAGGTCGGTCTCCCAACCCATCGGAGTGCTGGCCAGAAAGGCGGAGCTGGTCCGCGAGGGAAGAGCGGAGGAAGTAGAGGAATTGCCGGCGCCGCAGGGATCCGATGAAGAAATTAAGGGATTGATCCAGATCTTTGATAAGATGGCGGGACAGGTAAAGATCCAGATTGAAACCCTGGAGGAAAATGTGAAGATCCGGCAGGAGCTGGAGGAGAGCCGCTTTAAGGAACTGCAGATGCAGATCAATCCCCATTTCCTGTTTAATACGCTGAACATGATCGCGGAGAAAGCGTATCTGGAACAGGCGGATGAGACGGTGGAGCTTTTGGAGACCGCTGCCAAGATGTTCCGCTACAGCCTGGATTTTTCCGGCAAGATTGTGCGGCTGTCCCAGGAGCTGGAGGAGCTGGGAAACTATGTGTTTATGCAGGAACAGCGGTTTGGAAGCAGAATCGCTTTTCTGTTTGAGCTGGACGAGGTGTTCCATGATATGGAGGTGCCGGCCATGATTCTGCAGCCCCTGGTGGAGAATGCCATCGTTCACGGTATTGGAATGCGGACAGAGGACGCCCGAATTTTGATCCGGACATCCTGGCACGGACCGGAGAACCTGGGCTATATCACGGTGGAGGATAACGGGGACGGCATGGATGAAGAGACATTGCGAGAGGTAGATAAGAATATGAGGGCCTATCAGGGCCAGAGCCCGAAAATCGGCCTGGGAAATGTGTATCTGCGCTTAAAGATGTTTTTTGAAGGAAGCGCCCAGGTGTGCATTGAGAGCACAGCGGGAAAAGGAACCAGGGTGACGCTGAAGCTGCCCTGGAGGGGGAAGGATGAGAGATGTACCGATTAATCATTGCGGACGATGAACCGATTGAGTGCCGGGCTCTGGAGCATAAGATCCAGGAGCTGGTGGATGGAGTGGAACTGCTGCCCAGTGTCTATGACGGAGCCAGCCTGCTGCGAAGCGTGGAAAAATATCATCCCGATATCGCCATTGTGGACGTAAATATGCCGGGACTATCCGGCCTGGAGGCCATTGAGCTGTTAAAGGTAAAGCGGGTGGAGCTGAAAATTATCATCAACACGGCCTACAATGATTTCGCCTATATCCAGAAAGCCCTGCAGCTGGGGGCCAGCGATTATCTGCTGAAACCGGGAAACAAGCTGACCATGGCGGAGGCGGTGCAGCGGGTGTGCCGGCAGCTGGATCAGGAGCGGGCCGAGCGCATGGAGCGGGAGAAGGATCGGAATGTGGTGGACAACCTCTACCGGGTGGCCTCAGAAAAATGGATGTTGTCGCTGCTTTTGGGAAAACAGGATGAGGCCTGCTATCAACTGCTGGCGGCCAACTGCCCCCAGGTGGAGGACGGAGGTTTTTTCGCCGCGTGGCGGGTGGTGACACAGGAGCGGAAACCGCTTCCCGATTTAAAGCAGCCCATGGAATTTCTGCTCAGGGAGATGGGCAGATTCTGCTATTGCATGGGAGTGGAATATGAGGGGATCATTTATCTGTTTCTTATGCAGGATCAGAGAGGCGGAGCGGGAAATGAGACGGAGCTCATCGACCAGACTGCGGAATACGGTTATCGGAAACTGCGGGAGAGAGGGCTGGATGCCTTTGTGGGGGTGAGCCGCTATAAGGGAGACAAGGGGCAGTACATCGGCGGGCTGTATGAGGCAAGGGTCAGTCTTCAGGAGAAGGACCGGCCCGGAATCGCGTATTTTCACTATCGGGAGGAGGAGACCCGCCCGTACATTCTGGCTGGTCTGGCTCTCCCCGGAGCCAGGCTGCTGGCGGAGGGAAAGGTGGATCAGTGCAGTGAGATGGTTCTCCGGGCGGTGCGCAGGGCGGATCACGCCAGCCTGGCGGATGTGGACGCCCTGCGGGTGCAGGCGGTGGTGTACCTATTGGAGCTGGAGAGAGAGGCGCTCCGGCTGCGGGGAGACGCCAGGCCAGCGGGCAGCGTATTTTTATTATGGGATCATTTTGGAGAAGCGGGGGGACAGGATGAGATACTTTCCTGGATCGAGGAGGAAACCGGGAAATGTTATCGCCATGTGTTCGGCGGAGGAGAGAGTGAGAATCCCTATATCTCCCGGGCCATGATCTATATTTACGAGAATTATGAGAGAGATATTTCTCTGGAGGATACGGCGGCCACCATCGGCATCAGTTCCTTCTACCTGAGTCGGCTGTTTAAGCAGGAAAAGCAGGTGACCTTTGTGGAAGTGCTGACGGATGTGCGGATTCGCAGGGCCGTGCAGCTGATGAAGGAAAATCAGCTGTCGATGAGGGAGATCTGCCAGCAAACCGGTTACTCCAGCATGACTTATTTTTACCGGGTATTCAAAAAGACCACCGGATTTACGGTGGGAGTTATGAGAAAATATCTGATCTCCATGGTGTAGGACGCAGTTTCCATGAAATAAAAAACCGGCCCGCAGCTCGCGAACCGGTTTTGTCATTCCGTATTTGTTTATCAGCACTTTACCACATTGGCAGCCTGCATACCGCGGGCACCCTCGGTGAGATCATAGGTAACGGCCTGACCCTCTTCCAGAGTCTTGAAGCCCTCGCCCTGGATTGCGGAGAAGTGTACGAATACATCTGCGCCGTCCTCGCCAGTGATAAATCCATATCCTTTTTCTGCGTTAAACCACTTTACTGTACCTTTGTTCATCACGGTACCTCCATTTCGATTATGAAAAATTGTTTCGATTTTGGTAATAAAACATTCACTAACTATAGACTATAAGGCGCTGATTTCATAATCAAAATAGCTACGTGATAAATCTTAAAACCTTAAATCTGATTGCCCCTTGATTATATTCCCTGCCAGGGTATCTGTCAAGGGGAAAATCACATTTTGAAGGGGGAGGACATACCCGGGTGAAAATGCGGAAAAATCCCGGTTTTACGCGGTTTCCGCCTCAGTCTCCACCTCGATTTCCAGGTCCGATTCCAGTTCCGTATCAATGGTAGTTTCCGCCTCTGTTTCAGACTCGGTTTCCGCCTCTTCCGTATCCGCTGAAGCATCCCCGCTCATGTCAAGTCCCTCCAGAACATCTCCCTCGGTTTCCGTCTCTTCCTCATCGTACACTTCCAGATCCTCCTCATCCATGCTGACGGGGGCATCGTAGAGCGTGGAGTTATTTACCAGGTAGGTGGATACCGTATCATCGTACAGTGCCCAGACCAGATATTCTGTTCCGTAGTCCTCCTCAAAGGTCTCCGCGTCCTCATATCCGTAATCTTCATACTGACTGTCCAGATACTCGGCGTACTGGGAGGAGGTGATGGAAAGCCCCTCCGCCTGGCAGATGGCACTGATGAAGATCCTGCGGTTTACCGTGTCCATAATCTCGGCCTCCACATCTTCCTCACTCATGTCGTAGGCCTCATACAGTTCATCCACGCTCATGCCGTAGATGTCAGCAAAGGAGGTGTAAGTTTCCGTGACGTCCGCCTCGCAGGTCTCGTACAGGTCATCGGGATAACCGGTAAACTCACAGCCATCCATGGCGGCCATCATCGCGTTTTCCTTAGTTTCCTCCGCGCTCTGTTCCTCGTATCCGGTCTCCAGCTCTTCCCGCAGCGCTGCCTCAAAGTCCTCCTTTGAATCGTAGCCCAGGGTATCGGTGACGAACTCATCGGTGTACTCCGGAGTGATCAGCTCCTCCACGGCGTTGACGGTCACCTCAAAGTTGACCGTCTGGTCGGTCCATTCCTCATACCAGGTATCATCCGTGAAGCTGCAGGAAAATTCCAGGGTATCCCCGGCCTTGCAGCCGATGAGCTGCTGGTCAAAATCCGCGCCGAATTCTTCGTATCCCAGTTCTACGGTGTAGTCTTCCTCGTCCAGGGTAGGATCACTGTCCCCCTCCACAGTGGCGGTAATATCCGCTGTCACCAGATCGCCGTCCTGGGCTTCCCGGTCCACGGTCTGCACATCGGAGTATTCATACAGGGTGTAGTCCACCTCCACCGCCACTTCGTCATCGCTGACCGTGTAGACGGGATGTTCCACATCCAGCCCGGTGTAGGTGCCCAGAGTGACATACTGGTCGGCATCGTCCACCAGGTATCCGGTAATTTCCGCATCCGCCTCTTCGGATGCCGCTTCCTCTGAAGTGTTGGTGCCGCAGCCAAAGAGGGCGCATGCCGTTCCCACGCTGAGCAGCAGTAACAGGTATCGTTTTTTCATAGCTTCTTCCTCACTTTTCAATCATTTTGAACCCATGATATGATTTATCATACCATCAACCCGGGGAGATGTAAATTATAACTCTTTTCCTATTATAAAGAATAAATGTGACAGGGTTGTGAAAACATGGTATGATATGATAGATAAAAGGTTACTATTCACAGCCGTTTCAGAATTGACAGCAGGTGCATCGTGCTTGCGCGTAAGCATCTGCTGTCAATTCTGAAACCAGACTGTGAAGCAGTCACCCCGCCCACATAAGCAGTCTTTGGGAAACGCTGATGAAAGCGTTTCCCGCGCCGGATTTGCGCCGCAAAACGGCACTTTCCGTTGCAAATCCGTGCGCATCCTGCGAAGCGGCTAAGGAAGTGCTCAGCGCTTCCTTAGCTCTGTAAGGAGCGGGACTGGAGCCTCAAAGAGGCGACGAGTGCGCATGTGGGCGGGGCGGCTGTGAATAGTAACGATAAAAGTGCTGCCGCGCGCGTTTGGCGGATACTTGGCATAGCGAGAGCAGGAAAGACAGCGGAAAGGAAGCAAGCATGAAAATAGAACTGCCGGAAAAGGTGAAATTGATTTTGGAGCGGCTGCAGGCCCACGGCTGGGAAGGATATGCGGTGGGCGGCTGTGTCAGGGACAGTATCATGGGAAGGCAGCCCAGTGACTGGGATATTGCCACCTCCGCCCCACCACGGAAGGTGAAGGAGCTCTTTTCCCATACGGTGGATACCGGGATTGCCCACGGCACGGTCACCGTGCTGCTGGACCGGGAAGGCTTTGAGGTGACCACCTACCGAATTGATGGGGAATACGAGGATTCCCGCCATCCCAGGGAGGTGACCTACACTTCCAGTTTGGAGGAGGATCTAAAGCGCCGGGACTTTACGGTGAATGCCATGGCGTACAATGATCAGGCGGGGCTGGTGGATCTGTTTGACGGGTGCAAGGACCTTCAGGAGGGACGGATCCGGTGCGTGGGAGAGGCTGCGGAACGGTTTGAGGAGGATGCTCTGCGGATGATGCGGGCCGTCCGCTTTTGCGCCCAGCTGGGCTTTTCCCTGGAGGAGCAGACAGCCCGGGCAGTGAGACAGCTGGCGCCCTCCCTGAAGCGCATCAGCGCGGAGCGGATACAGACGGAGCTGGTGAAGCTGCTGGTATCCCCCCATCCGGGGAGGATGAAAATGGCCTGGGAGCTGGGAATTACCGGGGTCATCCTTCCGGAATTCGACCGGATGATGCAGCAGCCCCAGAACAGCGCCCACCATGCCTATTCCGTGGGGGAGCATACCCTGCGCACCTTGGAAGCTGTGCCCTCAGATAAGGTGCTCCGGCTGACCATGCTGTTTCACGATATGGGAAAGCCGGAGATTGCCACCCGGGATGAGGAGGGGATCTACCATTTCCGGGGCCATGCGAAAAAGAGCGCGGAAATGGCAAAGCAGGTGATGAAGCGGCTGAAATTTGACAATGACACCACGGGCCGGGTACTGCGGTTGGTGAGAAATCATTCCCTGTATCCGGAGCTCACCCAGGAGGGGGTGCGCCGGGGGATTTACCAGGTGGGGGAGGATCTGTTTGAAGCCTTTCTGGAGGTGAAGCGGGCTGATGTCATGGGGCAGCACCCCCAGGTCAGGGAGCAGAAACTGGCGTACTTGGACCAGGTGAAGGCCATCTATGGGGAAATTTTGGAGCGGGGAGACTGCCTGTCGCTGAAAACCATGGCTGTGACCGGGAACGATCTGATCCGGGCCGGCATGAAGCCGGGACGGGCCCTGGGAGAGGTGCTGGAACAGCTGCTGGACCAGGTGCTCTCTGACCCGGGAAAAAATCAGCGGGAGTACCTGCTGGGAGAGGGACTGAGGCTGTGGAAGGCGGCCCAGGCGGATGGGCGGTCATGAAAAACAGTTGCGGGACCCGCTGATGGCGTATATAATAGCGAAGGATATTGAAGTGATAGCGAAGGAAAAATAATGGAATAGAAGAGGAGAGAAACTATGAAATTTATCACCACTCCCGTGAAGGGAATGAACGATTTTCTGCCGGAGGATATGCGCCTGCGAGAGCATGTGCTGGGACTGATCCGGGAAACCTATGCCACCTATGGATTTGACCAGATTGAGACGCCGGCCATGGAACACATTGAGAATCTGACCGGAAAGCAGGGCGGTGAGAATGAGAAGCTGATTTTCAAGGTGCTGAAGCGGGGCAGAGAGCTGGAGAAGGGCCTGGAGACAGGGGAACTGGCGGACTGCGGACTGCGCTATGATCTGACGGTGCCGCTGGCCAGATATTACGCCAATAATAAGAACAATCTGCCCACGCCGCTGAAGGCGCTGCAGATGGGCAGCGTGTGGAGAGCGGACAAGCCCCAGAAGGGACGGTTCCGCCAGTTTACCCAGTGTGATATTGACATCATCGGGGACGGATCCATCATGGCGGAGATTGAACTGATTGCAGCCACCTCCAAGATGCTCACCCGGATTTTCTCAGAGGTAGGTATCAAGGAATTTACGGTTCACATCAACGACCGCCGGATCCTGAAGGCCATGGCGGCCAGCGCCGGTTTTACCCCAGAACAGTACGATGATGTGTTCATCATTCTGGATAAAATGGACAAAATCGGCCTGGAGGGAGTGAAGGAGAGCCTGCTGAAGCGGGAGTACCCGGCTCAGGCTGTGGAAAACTACATTGCGCTGTTTGAGCAGATTACGCCGGATCTCAAATGCGGAGAATTTTGCGCGAAGACCTGCGGGGGCTATCTGGATGAGAAGGTGCCCGCCAACATGGATACCATCATGGACAGTGTGACCTGTATGATCGACCCCAGCGTACACCTTTGTTTTGATCCCACTCTGGTGAGGGGGATGTCCTACTACACGGGAACGATTTTTGAGATCAGCATCGACGGCTATCATTTCTCCATCGCCGGAGGCGGACGCTACGATGAGATGATTGGAAGATTCTCCAACCAGCAGGTGCCGGCCTGCGGTTTCTCCATCGGATTTGAGCGGATTATTACCATTCTGAAGGATCTGAACTGGAGCGAAGGGGAGGGGCAGAAACAGCGCCGCGCTTTCCTGGTGGACGAGCGGGTGGAGCCTGCCAAGCTGCTGGAGGTATTCCGGACGGCTACCAGGATGCGGGAGGAAGGTATGATTGTGACAGTGCAGCCTCTGAAAAAGAACGCCAAGTTCCAGGTGGAGACCCTGGAGAAGTGCGGATACCGGGAAATTAAAAAGGTATATCAGGATACACAGCTTTAAGCATAACTGCCGCTTCCTTTTCATAAGCTAGAAGGAGCATGAAAAGGGGGAAGCGGGATGAACGACAGAGGATTGAAGGTGCTGGAACAGTATGAGCTGGAAATCAGAAGCACCAGAAGGGGCAGAGGTTCCTACATCTGCGAGACAGACCGGGGATTGAAGCTGCTGTGCGATTTCCGGGGATCTGAAAAGAAGATGGCATTTCAGAACCGGATTCTGCATTGCCTGAAAGAGGCGGGATACCAGACCGTGGACGTGGCCGTGGAAAACAAAGAGGGAAAGCTGGTGTCCCTGGACCGGGATGAGAACAAGTATGTGGTGAAGGACTGGTTTGCCGGAAGAGAGTGTTCCTCCTTCAGCCATCGGGAGATTCTGGAGGCGGTGGAGAATCTGGCCAGGCTGCACTGCTGTATGGTATTTCCCGGGGAAGAGAAGGAATACTGCGGCCGGCCTCTGGCCCAGGAACTGGAAGCAAAGACCAGAGAGCTGAAAAAAATCCGCTCTTTTGTCAGGGGAAGGGAGCCGAAGCACCCCTTTGAGCAGATGTTTCTGCAATGCTTTTCCGTCTTTTACAGTCAGGCGGATGAGGCGGCGGCCCGGGCGGGTTCTCTCTACGGGGAGGAAGAGCTGGGGGAAGTGATCCGCGCCGGATATGTCTGCCACGGGGATTACAACTATCATCACGTGCTGTTTCTGGAACAGGGGATTGCCACCACAAATTTTGGCCGCTGCCGGTTTGATTTTCAGGTAAACGATTTGTATCAGTTTATGCGGAAAATTCTGGAAAAGCATGACTGGGATCTGCGCCTGGGAGAGCAGATGCTGAAGACGTACCAGAGAATCCGGCCGCTGTCCCAACTGGAACGGCAGATCCTTTATGTGAGAATGGCCTATCCGGAGAAATTCTGGAAACTGGCCAATCACTATTACGGGAGCAGAAAAGCCTGGATTCCCGGGCGGTATCTGCAGAAGCTGGAGCTCCTCAACCAGCAGCAGGAGCAGAGGAAACTTTTTTTGAAATTGCTGGAATAACGGTTTATTTCCCCAGGGGAATGTATTATAATAAACGGATAAGGAAAACACTTAGGAGGTAGTGAAATGGACTATAGGAAAGCGTATGAGGAGTGGCTTGCGAACCCCTGCTTTGACGAGGAGACGAAAGCGGAACTCCGGGGGATCGCAAATGATGAAAAAGAGATCAGAGAACGGTTTTATGGAGAACTGGAATTTGGTACGGCGGGCCTGCGGGGTATCATCGGGGCCGGAACCAACCGCATGAACAAATATGTGGTTCGCAAGGCTACGCAGGGCCTGGCCAACTATATCCTACAGGTGGGTGGCCAGGAGAAGGGCGTGGCCATCGCCTATGATTCCAGAAGAATGTCGCCGGAGTTTGCGGATTTCGCGGCCCTGTGCCTGGCAGGAAACGGGATCAAAGCCTATGTGTTTGAGTCTCTGCGCCCCACGCCTGAGCTGTCCTTCGCGGTGCGGAAATTGGGCTGCATTGCCGGTATCAATATTACGGCCAGCCATAATCCGCCGGAGTACAACGGTTATAAGGTATACTGGGAGGACGGCGCTCAGATCACCCCGCCCCATGACACTGGTATTATGGCGGAGGTCAAGAAGGTGACAGATTACGGCGCCACAAAGACCATGGACAAGGAGGAGGCAAAGGCCGCAGGACTTTACGTAACCATCGGAAAAGAGATCGATGACGCGTTTATCGCGGAGTTAAAGAGCCAGGTGCTTCACCTTGATGCCATCAAGGAGCAGCAGAAGAATCTGAAGATTGTCTACACTCCCCTGCACGGTACCGGAAACATCCCGGCCAGGAGAGTGCTGAAGGAGCTGGGATTTGAGAACGTATACGTGGTGAAGGAGCAGGAGCTGCCGGATGGTAACTTCCCCACCGTCAGCTACCCCAACCCGGAGGCTGCGGAAGCCTTTGAGCTTGGCCTGAAGCTGGCAAAAGAAGTGGATGCGGATCTGGTGCTGGCCACTGACCCGGATGCGGACCGTCTGGGTGTGAGGGTGAAGGATCAGGACGGCGTTTACCACACTCTCACCGGAAATATGTCGGGCTGCCTGCTGGCGGATTATGAGATCGGCCAGAGAAAAGCGCTGCGGGGACTGCCTGAGGATGGCGTGCTGATTAAAACCATCGTGACTACGAATATGGCGGACGCCATTGCGAAATACTATGGAGTAGAGCTGATTGAGGTTCTCACCGGCTTTAAATACATCGGCCAGCAGATCCTGAAATTTGAGCAGACGGGAAAAGGCACGTATCTGTTTGGTTTTGAGGAGAGCTACGGATGCCTGATCGGCACCCACGCCCGGGACAAGGACGCCATTGTGGCAACCATGGCCCTGTGTGAGGCGGCGGCCTATTATAAATCCCAGGGAAAGACTCTGTGGGATGCTATGATTGAGCTGTACGAGCGTTACGGTTACTATAAGGATGACATTCAGTCCGTTTCCCTGAAGGGAGTGGAGGGACTGCAGAAGATCCAGGAGATCATGGAGACCCTGCGCAGGGAGGCTCCGAAGGAGCTTGGCGGCTATCAGGTGGTTTCCGCCAGGGACTACAAGACCGGCGTGATCCGGGATTTGGCTACGGGCGCGGAGCGGCCCTCCGGACTGCCTGAGTCCAATGTGCTTTACTACGATCTGACAGACGATGCCTGGCTGTGCGTAAGACCTTCCGGTACGGAGCCCAAGGTGAAGTTTTATTATGGAGTGAAGGGGACTTCTCTGGAGGATGCGGATCAGAAGTCGGCGGCCTTCGGCAGAGAAGTGATGAAGATGATTGAGGATATGCTGGCATGAACTGCGGGTTCGATGAGTTCAGGGAAATTATAGACAGGCTCCGGTCAGAAGACGGATGCCCCTGGGACCGCCAGCAGACTTATGAAAGCCTGAAACCCTGTATGATGGATGAGATGACTGAGGTGATCGCTGCCATCAATCTGATGAAGGAGACAGGGGACGGACAGAACCTGTGCGAGGAGCTGGGAGACCTGCTGATGAATGTGGTGCTGATGGCCCGTATTGCTCAGGAAGAGGGCCGGTTTACCATGGAGGACGTGATCCGGGGAATCAGTGAAAAGATGATCCGGCGCCACCCCCATGTATTTGGAGATGCCCGGGCTGATTCCGGCGAGCAGGTGCTTGCGGGATGGGAGGAAATTAAGCGTCAGGAAAAGAAAAACAGAGACGAAGCTGCCGGGGCCAGAGAGAAGGCAGAATTTCCCGCGGCGGCGAGGGAAGTAATCCGCTATCTGGAGGGAAAAATTCCCGAAATTTCTTGACAAAGGTGCCATTCCAGTATATAAGTAATAGCAGGGTTTATGAAACAGTGAGTACGGGATAAAAGTCAAGACACTGTCCCTATATCAGACAAAATCAGAGGAGGAATTATTTCATGAACAAGACAGAGTTAATTGCAGCGATTGCTGAGAAATCAGAATTGACAAAAAAGGATGCTGAGAAAGCATTGAAGGCTTTTACTGATGTGGTAGCAGACGAGCTGAAGAAGGGTGAGAAGGTTCAGCTGGTTGGCTTTGGCACCTTTGAGGTATCCGAGAGAGCTGCAAGAGAGGGAAGAAATCCTCAGACTGGCGAGACCATGAAAATCGCGGCTTCCAAGACCCCGAAGTTTAAGGCAGGAAAGGCTCTGAAGGACAGCCTGAACTAAGGAAGGACCGGACAGGCCGGTATTTGTGAATAGGAGATCGGATGCGGCAGGGTACTAGGAGGTATTTTGCCGCATTTTTTATGCGATACGCCCGGAGGGGCGCTGCGTGCCAGTGGCACGCGTTTAGCGCCGACCGGAGCGGAGCGAAGACCCGCCGTGCTTGCACGAGCGGGCATCCGACGGGCAACGGTCATCGAGTGGCAACGCCACGAGATGAGCGAGGTATCGTGATGATCGGATGGGGGAAGAAATCTTCCCCCGTCCGATCATGAGAGATTAACCGAAACAGAGAAGCTGCGCATCGGATTGCGGCTATCCGCCGCGCTATGATATAATACATTAACTGATGAGGGAAGATGTTAAGCTTATAAAATCTGGGAGGAAGCCTATGAGCGGAGTAATACTGTATCAATCAAAATATGGGGCAACGGAACGATACGCGGACTGGCTGGCACAGGCCACGGGATTTCCGGCTGTGGAGGTGAAAAAAGCCAGAATCAGTGAGGTTGAGCAGTGCGATACCATTATTCTGGGCGGCGGAATCTATGCGTCCGGAATTGCGGGGCTGTCATTCCTGCGCAAGCATATCCAGGTACTGAAAAATAAGCGCATCCTGGTATTTTGTGTGGGAGCATCCCCCTATGATGAGACAACGTTCCAGGAGATTGTGCGGCACAACATGAAGGAACCTTTAAATTATATTCCCTGTTTTTACTGCAGAGGGGCGTGGAATCTGGATCAGATGAGCGTGATAGACAGAAATATGTGCAGAATGCTAAGAAAAATGGTGGAAAAGAAGCCGCCGGAGGAATATGAGGTATGGGAGAAAGCCCTGATGGCTGCGGGGGATGAGAGCTGCGACTGGACAGATAAAAAATACCTGGAACCGATCCTGAATGCCATAAAAGAGAACTGAGCGGAGACAAAAGTAAGCGGATCGGGAGAGATATGTATCATGAAAGAGAAAAAACAGAAAAAAGAGAAGAAAAAAGGGCGTCTTCGTGTCCACTGCTTTCAGAAGATGCACATGAAGATTCTGGCGCTGTGCCTGGGATGCGCGATGGTGGCGCTGATTCTGCAGACTTTTTTGTTTCAGCAGGCTTCCTCGGATCTGATCTACACACAGAGCAAGGAGGAGATGGAAAAATCCCTGCAGAACCTTCAGGACGATGTGTACAGCCTCATCAAGACCATTGAGAGCGGAATGATTGATATTTACAATGAGGATGACTTTGTGCGGGACCTAAAGTCGGGGAAGGATGCAGAGGAGATGCGGGAGGAGTATTACCGGCTGGCCTTCAATCTGGGTACGGGAAGTTTCGATTCCTCCAGCGCGGTGGTAGCCCTGTATCTGTACAACATGGACCATGAGATCATCAGCACCTACCGGCGGGCCGTGACGCCCAAACACAATTACCCCACGGACATCTACGAGGAGGGGGCGGCAGAGGGCGCGCAGAAGGTAAAGGAGTACGTGGAGTCGGACAATGCAGTGACGCTGATTACCAGCTATTACAATCCATACCGGGAGAAAAATATCCTGCGGTTTGTGCTGAAAATTTATACCAGCGGAAGCAAGAGCCAAAAAATCGGATACGTGGTGTGCGATACGGACATCAAGGTGATTCAGTACCTGATGGAAAAATACTGGGTCAATGATGATGCCTTTCTCTGGCTGCAGCCGGAGGGGGATGTGCCGGTGTATCAGATGGGAAACCTGGAAAATCAGGATGAGGAGCGTTTCCTGACTCTGGAAAAGAGTATCGAGGAGGGCGGTCAGGATGCCAGACGGCTGTTCTCCAATTCCGACCGGGTATTTTTTAAGGTGGCACAGGACAAATACAATCTGTCGGCCTACGCGCTGATGCCCCAGTCTTTGCTGCGGGAAAATCAGAAGACCCTCACCAGAAATCTGCTTCTCATTGCGGGAATGGTGATTGTGCTTGCCATGCTGATCTCTGCCTTCATTTCCCGGACGCTGTCCAGGCCTTTGGAGAGGATGACCGGCACGGTAAAGCAGATCCGGGACGGGGATACCCAGCTTCGAATCCAGAACTGCAAAGAGGATGAGCTGGGGGAGCTGGGGCGCAGCTTCAATGAGATGCTGGACCGGATCGAGAATCTGGTGAGCCGGGAATATGAGGCAAAGCTGATGTTAAAGCAGGCGGAGTACAATGCCCTGCAGGCCCAGATCAATCCCCATTTTCTCTACAACACGCTGGATACCATGAGCAGCATTGCGGACATCCGGGGATGCCCGGAGGTGAGCGCCCTCAGTCAATCCTTGTCCAACATTTTCCGCTACAGCCTGGATATGAAAAATCCCTTTTCCACAGTGGCCGGGGAGATTGTCCATCTGAAAAATTATATCTATGTGATGAACGTGCGGAAGCAGGAGGAGGTGGAGTATGTGTTCGATGTGGAGGATTCCATCTTAAAGAGCACCATGCCCCGAATCTCCATCCAGCCTCTGGTGGAAAATGCCCTGACCCACGGTCTGAGAGGTTCCAGAAGAAAGAAGCGGATTGTGATCACGGCGAAGCGGGAGGGAGAAAACCTGGTAATTTCTGTGGAGGATAACGGCATCGGCATCCCGGAGGAGGAGCGTCAGGAGCTGTTGAATCCGGACCGGAAGAACCATACCAAGTCCATTGGTTTGAACAACATTCACTCCCGCATGAAAATTTTGTACGGGGAAGCCTACGGAGTGACCATAGAGAGCAAAATCGGAGAGGGAACCAAGGTTTCCCTGGTGATTCCCAGTGTCCGCATGGAGGAGATTGAGATATGGAAAGCGAAAAATACAAAATACTGATCGCTGATGATGAATACTGGACGAGAGAAAAGATCCGGCGCATGATTGAGTGGGACAAGTACGGGCTGATCTTTCTGGAACCGGCGGTGGACGGGGAGGATGTGCTGAGAAAAATGGAGGAACACCATCCGGACATTGTGATCACTGACATCAATATGCCTTACCTGGATGGAGTGGAGCTGCTGAGACGGCTCCAGGAACAGTATCCGGATGTGGTAACCTTTGTGATCAGCGGGTATGATGATTTTGACTATGTGAAAAATTCTTTCCTGGCCGGCTCCATCAACTATCTGGTAAAGCCGGTGAGCCGGATCGATCTGATCAACGCTCTGACCAAGGCGTTAGAGCTGATCAGCAAGAGAAAGCAGCAGAAGGAGGAGATCCTGAAGGCAGCGTCCTTCCTCCAGGACCGGGAGTTCAGCCAGCTCCTGGAGCGGAAGGAAACCCCCTTTATGCCCAACATTACCATCAACGGGAACATTGACTATGCCGGAGTGACGCTGATTCTGCTGAAGATTCACAATTTAAAGAAACTGACCGGACAGTTTGAATATGACATGAACCGGCTGTCCTTTGCGGTGAAGCGCAGGATTCATGAACTGATGGGGGACGAGCATACGATTGTATTTAATCATGTGTACCGCTCCAATGAATTTATTGTGGTGTCGGAGTGGGAGAACCAGGTGCTGCGGATACAGTTTGAGAAGATTGCGGGAGAGCTGGAGCAGATGGCCCAGTCCCCGGTGTCCGTGATCTTCAGCGACCATTCTTTTTCCATGGACAGCATTCACCAGGCTTACATTCAGACCGTATCTCTGCTGATGACCAGGCCCTTCGCCCCGGTGAGCCAGGTGATTTCCCCGGAGCGGGAAAGCAAAGCGCAAGGGGAAATCAGGAACCACTTCGATGAGCAGCAGAAGAATGAACTTCTCTCCCTGCTGAAGCGGGGACAGATGGAGGAGGCCAAGGATTATATCTTCCATAAAATCGGCCTGTCGGACTGCCAGACTGGGGGATGGCAGTACCTGGAGGTGCGCCAGACGGTAAAGCGGGTAGCCATGTTTCTCATGGAATATTTTTCTGACTGTGCCCAGGTGCAGTCCGCCGGATCTGAGGATTTGGATCAGATTTTGGACAAGGAACTGGAACTGCTGGACTGTGGGACTGTGTGCGAACTTCTGGGGGATTTTGTGGACGGGTGTACCCTTCAGACCCAGGCGGAGAGCGACACCATCCGGGGCACGGTGCGCCAGGCGGCGGAGTACATCCGGGAGCACTATTTTGAACCTTTGACCCTGCGGGGGATGGCCCAGCACTATCATGTAGAGCATTCTTATTTTTCCAGGATGTTCCGCCGGGAGATCGGAACCAGCCTACTTCAGTACATCACGAAAATCCGCATCGAGAAGGCCAAGGAGTATATCAGGGAGGGAAACGGAAATCTCACCGAGATCGCGTTTCTGGTGGGCTACGATGACTATACCTACTTTAACAAGGTGTTCCGCAAGGCGGAGGGCATGAGTCCCAGGGAGTACCGGGGAAGCCTGGAGCGTGGAAGCAGAGAACAGTGAAGTGCAGAGCGAGAAGCAGGAAGCGTGCAGGGCCAGTTCAAATTTGACCAAGTTTTTTAGCCAAAAAATTACTACCTGACCATCCTGGGATTTTGCTATACTTTTCTTACGAACCGGAGAGGAGGCCTGGTGGCTTGCAATTTCCGGAAAATGGAAGAAAACAGGAGGGTATGAGTGTATGATGAAGAAAATGGTAAGTGTACTGCTTTGCGGCGCAATGGCGGCATCTCTTGGCGTGACCGCTCTGGCGGAGGAAGAGCATGAGCCGGTGACCCTGTCTGTGCTGGCAGGACAGTCCACCACGGACGCGGGCATTGAGGACATGATTGATGAGGCGCTGTCGGAGAAGTATCCCTGGGTAACCCTGGAGTGGGAGTGCGTGGACTGGGGAAATGATTTCCAGCCCAAGATGCAGCAGTATCTGCAGTCCGGCCTTCCGGATATTATGATCGGAAAAGCGCAGGATGTGGCAACCTACGCGCCCATGGGCGTGCTGGCTCCCATCGATGAAACGTATCTGGATAAGGGATTGGATGCCGCAAGAGAGAACGTGACCATCGACGGCGCCACCTATGGATTGGTGTACAATGCGCTGTACCAGGGCGTTTACTACAACCGGACCATGTTTGAGGAGAACGGATGGGAGATTCCCACCACCATTGAGGAACTGCAGGCCATCATCGATGATTGCAACGAGAAGGGCATTGTTCCCTTTGCCAGCCATATGGTAGATACCTGGTCCATCGGAAATGTGACCATGCAGTTTATGATGAACGATGTGTTCAACAATGATCCTACCTGGGGCGACGAGTTCCGTGCGGGCGAAGTCAGCTTCTCCGACAGTGAGGAAGCCCAGACCGCGTACCAGTACAACAAGTTGATCTTTGACAATACCTATGATGATACCTTCTCCACAGAACAGACCGACTGTGACGCCAGAATGGTGCTGGGCGAGGCTGCTATGAAGGTTTCCGGATCCTGGTCCATCCAGAACTTCCTGGATATTGACGAGTCCTTTGATTTCGGAATTTTCCCGTTCCCCAACCAGACCGGCGATTCCAAGCTGATCTTTGAGCCCAACATCACCATCATGACCAGCGCGGAGACAGAGCATCAGGATGCGGTGAATGCGGTGCTGGATGTGCTGACTTCCGATCAGGAGCTGGCAGTGGAGATCTATGACTATACCAAGACCGCTTCCATGCTCAAGGACGTGAGCCCCACTTTTGACAATCCCAGCCAGACGGATATTGACGCTTATGCGGCTGCCGGACAGATCGTGGACGTAACCCTGGGCAACAACCAGCTGGTATGGGGCGGTTTCCAGGAGGAGAACGCCAAGGATATCGCTGCATGGCTTCAGGGCGATGAGACCTTTGAAGAGTGCCTGGCCGCCTCCGATGGAAGGGTAGACGCCAGCAGCGCAAGCTGATCGGTTTCAAAACGCAGGAATGAGACTGCCCCGGATGTTCCTCTCCGGGGCAGTCTTCTTTCCCGGCTGTGTAAGGGAGGCAAAGCTTTATGACAAAGAAAAAAAGCGGCGGGATCGAGCGGAAAATGACCCGCCAGTATCTGGCCATGGTGCTGCCCGGAATGCTGATTTTCACCGTGGGCCTGATTGTTCCCCTGTTTCTCTCCTTCCGGTATTCTCTGACTGATTGGGACGGAATGTCAAAGGAAATGGGATTTGTGGGACTGAAAAACTATATCAAGCTGTTTCAGGACAGCACCTTCCGGGATGCCTGGTGGTTTACGATCCGGTTTACGATTTTCAATACCATCATTCAAAATGTGGCAGCCCTTCTGTTTGCGGTGGCGTTGGATTCCGGTATTAAAGCACAGAAATTTTACCGGGCGGCGTTCTTCATTCCCTGTCTGGTCAGCGCCATCATCGTAGGCTTTGTATGGCTGAAAATGTACTCCAATGTGCTGCCCGCTCTCAATGATGTGCTGGGGACCAACATTGATTTCGGACTTTTCGGCAAGGGCGAGACCGTGCTGACAGGACTTCTGATTGCCAACAACTGGCAGTGGATCGGCTACTGGATGTTGATCTATCTGGCGGGACTTCAGTCCGTTCCCTCAGAGCTCTATGAGGCGGCCAAGATGGACGGGGCCGGGGCAGTGAAGCGGTTCTTCCATGTGACTATCCCCATGCTGGCGCCTGCCATCACCATCTGTGTAGTGGGAATTACCACCGGTTCCCTGAAGGTGTATGACCTGTTGGTTTCCTCCACCAAGGGAGGGCCGGGCCGTGCTTCCACCTCCATCATCTACCAGACCTACACCACGGCCATTAACGGAAGACAGTACGGCTACGGATCCGCCATGACGGTAACCCTGGTGGTGGTGCTTCTTCTGGTGGCGATGATACAGGTGAGAGGCCTTCGAAGCAAGGAGGTGCAGCAGTAATGAGCATAAGAAAGAAAAAAAAGGACCAGGATATGACGCCAAGCCAGCCCTACACCAAGACCACGCTGGTTACCCAGATCGTGATGACCGTGTTTGCTCTGCTGTTTCTGGCGCCCCTGTTTATCATTGTCAACTATTCCTTTAAGACGAAAAAGGAGCTGTACCTGGGCAGCCCGCTGTCCCTGCCCCAGTCCCTGAATCTGGAGAACTATAAGAAGGCCTTTGACAAGCTGGATCTGCAGACCACCTTTTTCAATACCTTTTTCTACACGGCGGTGAGTGTGCTGATTCTGGCCCTGCTGTGCGGCATGACAGCCTGGGCCATTGCCCGGTGCAAACGGAAATTTTTCAAGTTTGCCTATGTGTATTTTATCATAGGCATCCTGATCCCATATCAGGCCCTGTTTCTGCCCATCTACACCATCGGCTACAAGCTGCACCTGACCAATACCAGATACGGCATTATTTTCATGTATGTGGCCACGGGCATTTCCTTCGGCGTCTTTATGATGACCAGCTTTATGAGTACCGTGCCGGTGGAGCTGGAGGAGTCGGCCAGAATCGACGGGTGTTCTGTGTTTAAGACCTACTTTACCATCGTGATGCCGCTGCTGAAGCCGGCCATGGCAACCCTGATTATCATGGAGGCCTTCCAGATCTGGAACGATTACCTGCTGGCCAGCCTGTACGTCAGCAAAAAACAGTTAAAGACGCTGACGGTGGCTATTCAGTCTCTGTTTTCGGCTCAGTCCAGCGACTACACCACGGCCATGGCGGCCATTGTGATTTCCGTGCTGCCCATTGCCATTCTGTTTATGTGTCTGCAGAAGTACTTTATCAAGGGCATGACTGTGGGAGCAGTGAAGGGATAATGACCGGCTGAAAAGAGAACTGTGGATAGTAAGAAAATAATACAAAAATAGGGAGAGAAGTATGAGAGAAACCATTGCGCGGCACAGGCTGGGAGATATGATAGCCTGCTACGAGACGGACGAGACAGGGAAAGTGGGACTTTCCCTCTGGCCCTCTGCCCTGGCAGAGAGAGAGACGGCGGATAAGACTGCCGCTGTGGACAGTCTGGTGCAGCTGAAGCTGGCGGGAGACGAATATAACGGGGCCTACGCCCAGGGCCAGACCTTGCGGGAGGGAGGCAGCGTGAAGGCTCTCCGCTTTCGGGAACAGAAAGTTTTAGAGAATGAGGCGGACGGCAGTCTGTGCATTGAGACCCGCCTGGCGGATGAGCGGGGGTACGAAGCGGTACACCGTCTGACCTGGAGGCAGGGAGCCCCCTATGTGAGAATTGCCACCACCTTTGAGAACCACAGCCGGGAAGGGGCGAAGCTGGAAATGCTGTCCAGCTTTTCCCTCCAGGGGATTTCCCCCTGGATTGCGGGGGACTGCCACGATCAGATCACGGTGCACCGGATCCGGGGCAGATGGAGTGAGGAGGGACGGCTGGAGAGCCAGACCATGGAGGAGCTGCAGCTGGAAACCTCCTGGACCAGGGAAGCGGTGCGCTGTGAGCGGTTTGGCAGCATCGGATCCATGCCGGTGAACAAATATTTCCCCTTTATCGCCCTGGAGGATCAGAAAAATCATGTGTTCTGGGGAGCGCAGCTGGAGGTGCCCTCCTCCTGGCAGATGGAAGTTTACCGGATTGATGACAATATTGCGGTGGACGGCGGCCTGGCGGACCGGGAGTTTGGCCACTGGATGAAGGAGGTGGCGCCGGGAGAAGCCTTTACCTCTCCGGAGGCCATTGTCACAGTATGCCGGACGGAAAATCTGGATGTGATGACAAAGCGCCTGACAGATGCGGGAATGGAGGCGCTGTCCTCTTTGCCGGAGTCAGAGAAGGATCTGCCCATCATTTTCAACGAGTACTGCACCACCTGGGGGAATCCGTCCCATGAAAATATTCTGGAGATTCTGGAGACCATCCGGGACAAGGGATTTTCCTACTTTGTCATTGACTGCGGATGGTACAAGCAGGAGGGCATTCCCTGGGATCAGGGAATGGGAGATTATGATGTCTCTCCCCTTCTCTTTCCGGAAGGGCTGGAAAAAACGGTGGCGGCCATAAAAGAGGCGGGAATGAAGCCGGGCATCTGGTTTGAGATTGAAAATGCCGGGCCCGCTTCCAGGGTTTACCGGGAAAATAAGCATTTCCTGAAGCGGGATGGGGTGACCATCACCACCAACCGCCGCCGGTTCTGGGATATGAGCGATCCCTGGGTGCAGAATTATCTGGATGAGAAGGTGATCGGCACCCTGAAAAAATACGGATTTGAGTACATGAAGGTGGACTATAACGATGAGATCGGCATCGGTGCTGACGGATGTGAGTCTCAGGGAGAGGCCCTGCGGCGGAACATGGAGGAGACCTACCGCTATTTCGAGAAAGTGGTGCGGGAGGTGCCAGGGCTGATCCTGGAAAACTGCGCCTCCGGCGGCCACAGGTTGGAGCCGGGATTTATGAAGCGCTGCAGCATGGCCTCCTTCTCGGATGCCCATGAGTGCGAGGAGATCCCCATCATTGCGGCAAACCTTCACCGGGTAATCCTGCCCAGCCAGAGCCAGATTTGGGCGGTGATCCGGGAGACAGACTCGCTGAAAAGAATCGCCTACTCTGTGATCAACACCTTCCTGGGCCGGATGTGCATCTCCGGAGATGTGCTCCATCTGACGCCGGAGCAGTGGGCGGTTCTGGAGGGCGGCATGGCTTTCTACCGGAAGATCGCCCAGGTGATCGCCCAGGGACAGTCCTACCATTTCGGCAGTCCCATCCGAAGTATGCATCATCCGGAAGGTTGGCAGATCCTGCTGCGCGCTGGCGAGGACTCAGCTTACCTCACGATCCACACCTTTGACGGAGCGCTGCCGAAGGAGATTGCTATCACACTTCCGGAGGGAGTGCCGGACCGTGTGGAGGAAATTTTCTCCGACACAGAGGAGCAGGTCTCCATCGCAAACGGAGTGCTGCGCTACGCGCCCCGGGAAAACCGGAAGGCTGTGGCGGTGAGATTGGGAAGATAGAAAGAGATATATCTAATAAAATGAGAGGCTATCCTGGCCTACGGAAAAGCTGGCCAGGGTGGCTTCTTTTTTGATCCTTGTGCGCCTGGCGGCGCACGTTTCTAGCGGGTGCAAGTCCCAAATCCGCCCGGTAGCGGGAAGGATACAGCCGAAGGCAAGGGTGTTGCAGGTGACTGCAAATCTGAAGGAAGCCGGATGTGGGAAACATACTAACC
>DBFBJF010000099.1:0-8116 GCA_048203265.1 Candidatus Merdiplasma sp. | reverse complement strand
GCGTTTGATACGGGGCGGCGCTGTCTCAGTTGTGCTTCTGATCCTGACGGTGATGGCCCAGATGGCAGACGGGGGGGCAAGTGGATGGATGCTTCCACTGGCGCTGGTTTTATCTCTGGCAGCAGGTGCCTACCTGCTGCTTAATGTACGTTTTGGAACAGCCCTGAACCTGATCACGGCAGCCGTTCTGCCTTTTTGCTCCATGTGGCTGCTTCAGTGGTATACCTGTGATCCCTGGAGGATGTACCCCAAGATGATTTTGCTGAACTGCATTTTCTTCTATCTGTTCTACGTGGGGCTCTCCTTTTTGCTGGGCAGCTTCCGCTGGGGATACTCCATTGCCAGTGTGTTTTCTATGGTTTTGGGAATCGCCAATTATTTCGTCATTGAATTCCGATCCTCGCCCATCGTACCCTGGGATCTGCTTTCCGTGGGCACGGCGGCCTCTGTGGCGGATAACTATACCTATACGATTACCTGGAGACTGCTGTTTGTGAGCATAGGTTTTGTGTTTGTCATCCTGACAGGGGCCAAGAGCACCATGAAGCCGGGGAAGCTGCGGCTTCGTGTGCCTGCCTTCGCAGTCTGCCTGGCGCTGCTTCTGGGAGCGGGATATGCCATCCAGGATGACAGCGTCAAGGATCTGTTCGGCATGGATCAAACCTTGTTTACTCCCACGGTTCGCTACCGGAACAACGGATTTGTGGCGGCTTTTGTGGGAAACCTTCATTTGATTAACGTGGAGGAGCCTGCCGGCTATTCGGTGGAGCGGGCGGAGGAGATCGCCGCCTCAGCCACGGCCAGTGTTTCCGGGAAGGAGACATCCACCACGGCCGCCTCTGATGAAGATACGGCGGGAAAAGAGACGGAGAGCCAGGAGAAAAACACGGCGGTATCCACCCAGGAGAACAGTCAGATGCCCAACATTATTGTGATTATGGACGAGGCGTTTTCCGATCTGGCTTATATCGGTGAGTTCGGTACCAATGAAGATTACATGCCTTTCTTCCATTCCATGATGGAGGAGTATCCCAGCGGCCGCCTGATGGTGTCCGTGAAGGGAGGCAATACGGCTAACACAGAGTACGAATTCTTAAGCGGAGATACCATGGCCTTTCTGCCCTCCGGCAGTGTGGTGTATCAGCAGTACATAAAGGATGAGGTGCCCACCCTTGCTTCCTATCTGAAGGAACTGGGGTATTCCACCACCGCCATTCATCCCTACCTGGGCAGCGGATGGGACCGGGATACGGTGTATCCTCTGCTGGGCTTTGAGGAATTTCTGGATATTGATTCCTTTGAAAATCCCAGATACATCCGGAACTATATCAGCGACGAGTCAGCTTTCGATAAGATTGTTGAGGTTTTTGAAAACAAGGAGGAGGGGGAGAGCGCCTTCATTTTTGAGGTGACCATGCAGAATCACAGCGGCTACAGCAAGGATTACCCCGGGTTTGAGGCCACCATTTCCTTGACGGACTATGCTGAGGCCAGCAAGAATACCCAGATCCGGGCGGTGGAAAAGTATCTGACCCTGATTAAGGAATCGGATACGGCCTTTGAAAAGCTGATCAGCTATTTTGAGACGGTGGACGAGCCCACAGTGATCGTGATGTTCGGCGATCACCAGCCCTCGGACTACATTACCAACGTGATTGCCAGACTGACCGGATACAATCTGGAGGGTTCCCTGGAAGAGTACCAGCAATCCTTTGAGGTGCCCTATGTAATCTGGAATAACATCGGCCTTGAGAAGGACGAGAGCATGGCGCTGACCAGTGTGAACTATCTGGGCGCCTACCTGCTGAATGCACTGGATCTTCCTCTGACCCAGTATCAGGAGTTTCTGCTTCAGATGCGGGAGGAGCTGCCCGTTGTCTGCGCCGGAACCTATGTTGACAAAGATGGAATATACCACAGTTACTCGGAGGAGGATTCCGCCTACGAGGATCTGCTGAACAATTATAATATTCTTCAGTACAACCATCTGACAGACTGGAAGCACCGGGCCACTGAGATTTTTTCCCAACCCATTTCCAATGGGGGCTGAGAAAAATTCAAAGGAATCCCTTGACAGAAAAATCAGATTGCATTATAGTTTTTTACTGGATGCTTTTCTATGATAAAGTAAAAAAGTGCCGTTCCGGCATTCGATGAGAAAGACTTGTGAAACGCGGGAGAGGAGACTTATGAAAAAGCCATTTGTGACATACCAGCAGATTAAGGAGATTGTAAAAAAATATCCGACCCCCTTCCATCTGTACGATGAGCGGGGAATCCGGGAGAACGCCGCCAGATTGAAGGAAGCGTTTGCCTGGAATCAGGGGTTTAAAGAGTATTTTGCGGTGAAAGCTACCCCCAATCCGTTTTTGATCAATATACTGCGGGAGTACGGCTGCGGCTGCGACTGTTCCTCCATGACAGAGCTGATGCTTTCCGAGGCCATTGGAGTTACCGGTCATGATATCATGTTCTCCTCCAATGATACGCCAGTGGAGGAGTTCCGCAAGGCAAATGAGCTGGGGGCCATCATCAACCTAGACGACATTACCCACGTGGAGATTGTAGAGAAAGCTCTTGGCAAACTGCCAAAGACTATGAGCTGTCGTTACAATCCGGGTGGTGTGTTTAAAATCAGCAACGACATTATGGACAATCCGGGAGACGCTAAGTACGGCATGACGGAGGAGCAGATCATCCAGGCCTTCCGGATGATGAAGGAGAAGGGCGTGGAGGAGTTTGGCATTCACGCGTTCCTGGCCAGCAATACCGTGACCAACGATTATTATCCCCTTCTGGCGAAGGTGCTCTTTGAGCTGGCGGTGAAGCTGAAGAAGGAGACCGGGGCAAATATCCGGTTTATTAACCTTTCCGGCGGCATCGGGATTCCGTATCGGCCGGATCAGGAGCCCAATGATATCCTGGCCATCGGCGAGGGAGTGCGCCGGGTTTATGAGGAGGTGCTGGCGCCCGAAGGAATGGATGACATCGCCATCTACACGGAGCTGGGGCGGTTTATGCTGGGGCCTTACGGCTGCCTGGTAACCACGGCCATCAACGAGAAGCACACCTACAAGGAATACATCGGTGTGGATTCCTGCGCGGTGAACCTGATGCGCCCGGCCATGTATGGGGCCTATCATCACATTACGGTGATGGGCAAGGAGGACTGGCCTGCGGATCACAAGTACGATATTACCGGATCCCTGTGCGAGAACAATGACAAGTTCGCCATCGACCGGATGCTGCCCAAAATTGACATGGGAGATATTCTGGTGATTCATGACACGGGAGCCCACGGGTTTTCCATGGGATACAATTACAATGGAAAACTCAGATCTGCCGAGGTGCTGCTGAAGGAGGACGGAAGTACCCAGCTGATTCGCCGGGCCGAGACGCCGAAGGATTATTTCGCCACCTTCGACTGCTTCGATATTCTGAAAAATATGCGCTATTAGAAGCCATGGGCTGCCGCAAAAGATACGTTTGTAGATTTTTGCGGCAGTTCCTTTTTGAAAACAAATACCGTGAAACAGATTTTGGAGGAAATACTATGTGGATTGCGGATAAATATATTGACTATGTGAAGGAGAGTACCATGGAGCATCCGGACCAGAGCTGGGGGAAGATCCTGATGGGATTTCGTGCCAATAAGCTGCGCACCAAGCTGTTGCCCAAAAAAGGTCTCGCCAAAGGCTATCAGAAGCTGGAGTCCATGCTGATGTCCTTTGTGGCGGATTCCCTGGCCCATCCCAACAGCTACGTGTGGGGAAACATCTTTTCTCCCTGCGAGATTGTCCAGTGCTTTGGCCTGAATACCCTGTCCATCGAGTGTCTGGCCTGCTATCTGAGCGGGTATCACCTGGAGGATTATTTCATCGATTACGCGCAGAACACGGGAATTGCCCCCACGCTGTGTTCCTACCACAAGACCTTTGTGGGCGCCATGGACAGCGGCGCCATTCCGGTGCCAAAGTATGCGGTGACCACCTCTCTGTCCTGTGACGGGAATCTGAATACGTTCCGTTATCTGGAAAAGAAGAAGGGAGTGCCCTTTTCCTTCCTGGATATTCCATATGGGGACGATGAGGCCTCCGTGGATTATCTGGCCGGGCAGTTGCGGGACTTTACCGGGGAGCTGGAACGGCGCTTCGGGGTACCTTTCAAGGAGGAGAAATTGCGGGAGGCTCTGGAGATGGAAAATGAAACTCGCCGAGAGCTGATACGGTTTTTGAAGCTCCAGAGCGAGCGCTATTATCCCGGCGAGCTGATCAGCCATTTGTATCTGATGATGGGGATGCATCTGCTGATCGGCACCAGAGAATTCCTGGATCTGGTGCGTTTTATGGTGGAAGATATTCAGTCCTATCCTAAATTTACGGGAAAGAAAATCCTGTGGGTGCATCTGCTCCCCTTCTATCAGGAGAGCCTGCAGGCGTATTTTAACACCAATCCCAATTATCAGGTGATTGCCAGTGATATCGCGATCGATTCCATGGAGGAGCTGGACGCTTCCCGGCCCTTCCATGCTTTGGCCAAGAAGATTATACGGAACTTGTACAACGGTTCCTACTCCCACAAGGCCCAGATGGTGGCCGGGCTGGCCAGGGAGCTTCAGCCTGACGCAGTGATTCAGTTCTGCCACTGGGGCTGCAAACAGTCCTCCGGAGGCAGTCTCCTGTTAAAGGAGCGGATGCAGGAGATGGATATTCCCATGCTGATACTGGACGGTGACGGCATCGACAAGCGCAACAGCCATGACGGGCAGATCAAAACCCGGCTGGAGGCATTTCTGGAAATGCTGGAGACGGAGGAAGAGAAACAGGAGAAGATATGTTAGGATATATATGTAAGTACGCGCCGGTGGAGGTGTTTGAATCCATGGGCGTTGCCATGAAGCGGATTGAGCCGGATGTGACTAATTTCAACCAGGCGGATATGAAGATGCATCCCAATATCTGCAGTTTTGCCAAGGGAGTTCTGGAGGATGTGCTCAGCCACGACTATGAGGGGATTATTCTCACCACCTGCTGCGACAGCATCCGACGGCTCTACGATGTGCTGCGAAAGGAACTGCCTGACCGGTTTATCTATATGCTGGATACGCCCCGGATTACGGGGGAGGCCGGAACCACCCTCTACGAACAGCGCATCCGTGCCATGATCCGGGCCTATGAGGAGTTTTCCGGAAAACAGTTTGAGGAGAAGGAACTGGAACAGATCATCCGGGAAAAGCAGCAGAAGCAGAAGAAACAGCAGATTGCCGTGGAAAAAGACCGGGTCAATGTGGGAATTCTGGGAGCCAGGGCCAACGAGAGCATCCGGGAGATCCTGGAGCAGAAGGGTGTCAATGTGGCCTTTGACATCACCTGCACGGGGCTGGACCGGAAACTTTTGCTGGATCCCAATCAGGTGCTGCACAGTTACACCGGCGGGCTGCTTGGCCAGTTCCCCTGTATGAGGATGGCCCAGGCGTCCAACCGGGATGAATTGATCCGGCAGTATGCCGGCAGTGTGGACGGACTGATCTACCACACGGTGCAGTTCTGTGATAACTACGCCTATGAGTATGCCTGGCTGAAAAACTGGCTGGAGCGCCCCATGCTGCTGCTGGAGACGGACTATACCCGCCAGAGCCACGGCCAGATACTGACCAGGATAGAAGCATTTTTGGAATCCCTGCCCGCAAAGGAAAAGAAGGAACACAGAGAGAAGAAGGAGCGTAAAGCAATGTATGTACTTGGAATAGACAGCGGCTCCACGTCCACCAATGCAGTGATTATGAATCGGGACAGGCAGATCGTGACTTTCTCCGTGGTGCGCACCGGAGCCAAGTCCGGAGTCAGCGCCCAGAAAGCCCTGGAGGATGTGTTAAACCGTGCCTCCCTCTCCAGGGAGGATATTTCCTGGATTGTATCCACCGGGTATGGCCGGGTCAGCATCCCCTTTGCGGATGAGAATGTGACGGAGATCAGCTGTCACGGAAAGGGAGCCCACTATTTCAATCCCAAGATCCGCACCATCCTGGACATCGGGGGACAGGACAGCAAGGGAATCCGCCTCAGTGATACCGGGGAGGTGAAGGACTTTGTGATGAACGACAAATGCGCCGCCGGAACCGGACGGTTTCTGGAGATGATTGCCCGCACCCTGGAGGTGAGTCTGGATGAGCTGGGCGCCATTGCCCTGACCTCCACGGAGAAAATTGAGATCACCAGCATGTGCTCTGTCTTTGCCGAGTCGGAGGTGATCTCTCTGATCGCCAATAACAGGGAGAAGGCGGACATTGCCAACGGGGTCTGCTGCGCCATCGCCAACAAGGCCTTCAGCCTGCTGCGCCGGGTGGGCATGGAGCCGGAGTTCATGATGACCGGCGGCGTGGCCAAGAATCCGGGGGTAGTCCGGGCTGTGGAGGAGAAAATCGGGGCGAAGCTCTATATCTGTGAAGAGCCGGAGATCGTGGGGGCCACGGGAGCGGCCCTGTACGCTCTGGAGAAGATGGCTTAACAAAAGTTACTATTTACAGTTGTGGAGCAGCGAAAACATCCCGCTGCTCCACAGTTACGTCCGGGAGAGCTTTGCCTCCTCCGCCGTAAAGTATTCCAGAAATTTTTCCGCAGCCCTGGAAAACACCTGGGATTTTTTCCAGGCCAGAACCAAGTCCGCAGTGAGCCGGGGCTCAAAAGGGCAGAAGCGCAGAGGACTGTCACCGGTGGTATTGATGAGGCCATCGATGCAGAGGGCCGCTCCCAGCCCGGCCTCCACCATGATGGAGGCGTTGTAAACCAGGTTGTAGGTGGCTACCAGGTTCAGTGAATGGACATCCCGCCCCATCCAGCCGGAGAGTTCGTTTTGAATCATGGCCTGGCGGGAGTAGAGCAGGGGAATTTGCGGAAGCATATCTGGCGTGATGATTCCTTTAGAGGCCATGGGATCATCCTTTCGCATCAGCAGCCCCCAAGTATCGGTTACGGGCAGCTTCAGATAATCGTATTTTTTAAAATCGGTCAGCCCCACAAACAGACCGAAATCCAGCAGGCCTTTTTCCAGGCGCTTTGATACATCCTCCCCGTTGCCGCTGTACAGGTACAGCCGGATACCGGGATAATCCCCCCGCAGTTTTCTGAATGCGTCAGCCACATAGCGCATGGCGCGGGTTTCCCCGCAGCCGATGAAGACCTCCCCGTGGACGGGTTCCTGGGAATTATGAAATTCCGCCTCCGTCTTGTCCGTCAGATCCACAATCTCCTGGGCCCGTCTGAGCAGGAACATTCCGTCCTCCGTCAGAGAGATCTTCCGGTTTCCCCGCACAAACAGTTTTTTCCCCAGCTCATTTTCCAGCTCCATCATCTGCTTGGACAGGGTGGGCTGGGTAATATTCAAAATCTTGGCGGCCGCCGTAATATTTTCCTCTCTGGCCACCGCCAAAAAGTACCGCAAAACACGCAGTTCCATCCTTTTACCTCCGTTTCTACTCTGATTGTACACGCCAAAGCCTGAAAAGGCAAACACCAAAACACCGAAACTATTCTTTTTGGCTATGGATACGGATAGTTTATAGGAATTTGTCAATGACTGGATTGTTAATTTATAATATGAAATGATGTTACTATTCACAGACGTTTCAGAATTGACACCAGATATGTCGTGCTTGCACGTAAGCATCTGTTGTCAATTCTGAAAACAGACTGCGAAGCAGTCACGAAATGATGTCAGGGTCAAAGGCCATGCAGATCTCAGGCGGGAACTGCCCAAAGGCAGAGGACAGCCGATGTGTCCGGTGGAGCCGGACGAGTCTGAGGTCCGGGGGCCGACCTGATGAACCATGAAAAAAGAAAGGATGAGTCGCTTATGATTTACAAGGATTTTCAGGATCTGAAACTGTCCGCCCTGGGCATGGGAACCATGCGCCTTCCTGTGGTGGATGGAAACGATGGGATGATCGATGAGCAGGCTGCTCTGGACATGTTTGACTATGCCATGAAGCAGGGCATCAATTACTACGACACTGCCTGGGGCTATCACAACGGAAATTCTGAGCTGGTTACGGGAAAGGCTCTGAGCCGTTATCCCAGAGACAGCTTCTATCTGGCCACCAAGTTTCCGGGTTACGACC